>CAYPYM010000194.1:0-6207 GCA_964414435.1 uncultured Ignavibacteriales bacterium
CGATATGACGGTCCGGGTATTGCGGATGGACGCAGCGTAGCCCTCCTCGGCGGGAGCGACCTTTCGTCGTCTGGCAATGCAGTTTATCGTTGATTGTCGATCTCCCGTACCGGTATCTTCATTGTCAGAGGTGAAGTAACTTCGAAGCTGCTCTCAGGCAGGAGGTGGGTCCATGAAAATTACCGCTCACAGCGATTTTTCCCGGCTCGTTATCGGGGCGATACTGTGCCTTGTTATCGCAGCATGCACCGGAGACAAGGTCACGCCGGAGATCGCGGGATTGTGGGATCAATATGTATCGGCGATGGGAAGCGCCGACACCGCTGCGGTGCAGGCGTTGTACGCGCCCGAATCGCGCCCGTATGTCAGATTGACTCCGGACCGGCTCGCCCTGTTCGACACGGCCCGCTTCACGCCGCTGAAAGCACAACGGCTGGACAGCTATACCCTTCTCACGGTGGCGATCGATCAGCCGTCGGGGATGGACACGGCCGACTATTACCTTGTCCGACAGGATGACAGTCTGCGGTTCCAGTTGCCGCTGGTGCTTTTCGCCGGAAAATGGCCGACCGTGCAACTGGGCAATTTCCGCCTTCACAGCGATCCCGCGCGACCCGACACGTCACAGATCGATATGCTTCGTTACGCCCGGTTTCTCGTGCGGATCGACTCGCTGACCGGCGACACGCTCCAACAGCCGGTGGACTACTTCCTCTGCAACGACTCAGCGCAGGTGGCGGAGCTATTGGGGACCAACGACCGGCCGTGGGGAACGGTTGGATCGGCCGTGGTCACCGCAAAGCAGTACGAGTTTGCCGAGATGGCTCGCGCGGCGCTGCTGCAACGGCCGGTGCGATATGCGTTCCTTCACGAGGGGCTGGTCGGTTTCGGCGAGTGGGAGCGCATGCGGTTTTACAAGCAGTCGATCTTTCAGAAGAACAGCCGGGAGACGATCGGGAAGTATCTGGCGCAGGTGACACCGGACACCCTGCAATTGTTGCTGAGCTGGGATCCCTACCAGAAGGCTGCTTCCGATAAACGTATCACCACGATGCAGTACTTTGTCGCTACGGCGGTGGTCAACGACCTGCTCGAGCGCGAGGATGACGCACGATTCCGGACGTTGTATCAGCGGTCCACCGATGCTGCCAGTTTTTCCAAAGCGGTGAAGGAACTGTATCACCTGACGCCGGAGCAGTTGATTGTCGAGCTTGACGAAAAGTACGGCGTGTAGCAACAGTGGAGGGAATCGACCGATGCGAGCGTTGAATGACATCCGGCGTGCTGTTCACTTCACGTGGCTCTTCCCTGTACTCGTCGCACTGCTCACCATACAGGCGCGGGCCGACGACGCCGTGCCGCCCGAGGTGGACAGCCTCTTTGTGCGGTTTGTCGATGCTGTCAAGGCGTCCGACACGGCCGCGGTGCGCGAGATGTACGCGCCCGAGTCGCAGCCGTACTGCGGTCCGTCGGAGTCGTTGGTTCGGCGGTTCTGGGCCGGCACGATTGGGATCGACACCGTCACCGAGCACGACGGACATCTTCGGGTCGACGCCGGCGATAAGCTTGAACCGGCCGGGATATCGCTCACGTTCTATCTGGTCGAACGCGACGATGGCCTGCGGTTTCAGTTCCCGTTTATCCTCTTTGCGTCGGACTGGCCGGTGAAGTCGAGCGCGCACTTTCGCTATCACGTCGATCCGGCTCTCCCCGACAGTGCGGCAATCGATACGACCGCGTTTGAATCACTGATGGCGCGCATCGATTCGCTGACCGGTCTGTCGCCGCAACACCCGTTTGATTACTATCTCTGCGCCGACACGGCGACGGCCCGGTCGTTGGTCGGTATTGACAGCAACGCCTCGGGCGAATTCGGCTGGTGTGTGGTCTCTCCCCCGCCACCGATGTCGGCGGTTTTTCCACGGCTCCTCCTGACTTCGCGGCCGGCGCGCTTTGATTTTCTGGACAACGGGGTTGTGCGGTTCGCTGTGCGTGCGAGAAAAACGGCGGACACAACCGGTGATTCCGGAGACCTCCCCGACAGCATCATGGTCCGTCTGCTCAATGAGGTTACGCCCGACACGCTCGATGTCCTGTTGTGGAATGATGTGCTCGGTTTGGGTCTCGGAGGGATCGTCTATTTTGCGAAGCAAATGATTGTCGGTATGGAAACCGTTACCTATCTGGTTGCCGACGGTGGTGACGCCCGATTCCGCGATTTGTACCGGCGTTCCACCGACGCCGATTCGTTCAAGGCGGCGTTGCAGGATGTCTACGGACTGACTCCGGCCGCACTGCTCGATCGCCTCCGGGCGAAGTACAGCGACAGGTAGGCGGGGCAGTCGCTCTCGGGCGCCAGGCATTATCGTTGACATCGCGCACCACTCTCCTTTATTGTATGGCAGGTGCACAGCAATCGCCAGACGCAGGAGGTTACGAGTATGGACGATCCGTTTGCTCGTGTCAATATTCCGCTGTCGTTTCTGGTCGGGGCGGTGCTCGGCTGCCTATGGGTAATCAGGACCGGTCTTGCGAAAAGCAGGTGGGCGATTCTGACCGTTGCGGCTCTGATGCTCATCTCGCCGTGGTTTTTCGCCGGGTGGCGGGTGATCTGGTTGCTCGGTATCGGTCTTCGCGGCAATTTCCTGATGCTCGGGATCACGACGGCAGTTCTGCTCACAGCGCTGGTGCGGCGCCCAAGGGGCGAGTGCACGGCGCAGCCGGCGGTGTAGAAACAGTCCAGTCAGTTCAATCGACACAGACGAACAGCCGGGATCGGTTCTTCGCCGTAGTACGCTCCGGACTGCCGGCGACTATCCCCCGTGTCTGGCCCAGAGGCGCGGGAGGATCTTCGGCAAGTCGTCTTCTCCCCAGTCTTCGCCCATCAGATCGCCATCGGGAAGGTCGTAGCTGAACCTCCTGTCGGCTTGGAAGCGCGGCCTGTCATCGCTGTCCTTCCCATGGCGGACCGCCCAGGCATCGTCGGCGACGTACAGTAGATCCTCGCATTCCTCGATATCGGGATAGTCGGCGAGGTTGTCGGGATTGGCGATGGTAGCTTCGTACACCGCCCGTCCCGCCGCGATGACGCCGCAACGGTAATAAAGAAACCCGTCGTCGGAGACCCAGCCAAGCGTAAGCGTGGCTGCGCCGAGGACGTCGTAGCGGTAGAGGCGCATGACCAGTTCACGGAAGGTGCATTCGAAACCGAGAATGTCGCTGTCGGGCAGTTTCGACAGTTCGAGCGAGAGGGTTTCCATGGCGTCCTGACAGCCGCCCTCGATAGGCTGGTGGTTTGCGATAAGCGCCCAGAAGCGGTCCTCAGGGAGCTTCTCGCTTTCGGGAAAAGTCCAGCGGGTGCTGTCGTTGGTGGTCACGGTGTCTCCCTGTTGTGTCGCGTTTTGAGCGCTGCTGGAGTCGGCGCGGGCCTCGGGCTTGTTCGCGCCGCATCCAATAAGCGCGAGCCAGAGGACAAAGATCACAAATATCGCGGTGTTTCTGTTCATATCGGCGCTCCGTTAGCCTTCGGCTTGGCGCAGCATATTACCGTCAGCGCCGTGTTCGCGGTTTAGCGTGGAACCGGACCGGCCCGCCGACAAGCATACTGTCGCTCTTGAGTTCCATAACCGTGCGGCAGCCGGCCCATGCCACCACACTGCTGGGGGGCGATTCGTAGCTGCCCCAGGTTGGTGTCAGGTAGCCTGAGGTCATCTCACCGGAGTCCGACCACCAGACCCGCCGGTTTGTTTCGACATCGTACAGATCCACCGAAAACGATTGTGACCAGCCTTCCAACCCCGTCGGATCGAGACTATCGGCCGCCTCACTGCCATAGACAAAGCCCGAATCGTCGCCAACCACGGCACTGTCCACATCCGGGACCAGGACTACATGGGCACGCTTGGGATCAAAGCGCGGCGGAAGCGGGATCCATGAGGCGCGGTCGATACTCGGTCTCAGGATCAGCACCGCCTCGACATCGGCGGCGGCCAATACCGAGTCGAACTGCTTGTCGCTATAACGCCGGTCGAGACTGAACAGGTTGTAGGCGCAGACGCCGGTGAGTTCATAGTCGGTGAGACAGGCGGCCGCTTCGCGCTCCATCGCCTCCTGGAGGTTGGGGTCGTTCAGGAGCGACATGACGAGGATGCGTGAGTAGAGGCGGTGATGCGATTCGTCGGCGATGTGGGAGTGGAAGTCGCCGTAGTCACCGCACCCGGCGCCGAAACCGAGTGTCAGAACGATACCGATGCTGATGATTCGTGAAACGGTGCGAACGGCCATGATCCTCTCCCCTGTTCCAATGTCTGGCGCGAGCCGTATGTTCGAGCGGAATATACGCAACGGGAGCGGTTGTGGCAAGGGTTCACGCCGCTTGAGTGTCAGGCGTGGATTGGAGGGATCCCGCCGCAAGCGGTGGGCCACCGGGGAGGGACTGACTTTCATACGAAGCATACGAGCCACCGGAGCTTGACTGGGTCCCGGCCCGGCGGCCGGGATGACGGACTGCGGGGGTTGTGACTTAATCGGAGCGATCCCGCCGCAAGCGGCGGGGCACCGGAAGAATATAGGCTACTTCTCAATCCGTCCGATGAGGTGGTCGCGCTGCAGCGCCGCGACCGTCTTACGCGCTATCTGCTGCAGGGCCTTCTCCGGTTGATGCTTCAGGTTCCAATCCACCCCGACGGTTCCCTCCCAAACGACCTTGTATCGACGGACATCATACAACTCGATCCTGAACGCCTCGGGCAGCTTGATAGTCGTGTCCGGATGCGGCAGATTGAGGGACCCGCACGAGTCGGCGAGGAGCACGGCCAATTCATCGGGCTCCGGGTCGATGGAGTAATGCGAGCCGGGGCTGGTGAGACGATCTCCGATCCAGTGGGGACCGGGGAAATGGCGCATCCTGTTCCGTACGGTGATGGCCCCAAAATAGAGCTGGGCGTCAAATGACTGCATGACGGAATCATGCGCCTGCCGGAAGTCCGGGCGCGATCGGAGCAGGCAGCGGCCGTCACCGTCCGCACCCGCCTCGTGGAGAGCGTCGAGCGTTACCCGTTCAAGTGTCGCCCTGCCGTAGGCCACCATGCCCCCTCCCGAGATAAGAATCCGCCTGTACACCGGAAGCTGCTCGCGGCCGACGCGGTGGCCGCTGAAGCCGCTCAGGCCGCAGGATGCGAACATGGCGGCGAGGGCGATGAGCAGTGTCCCTCGGGCAATTCGTTTTGGAAGGGCTTTCATGGGCTTCTCCCTTTTCCTGCGCGTTTTGCGATTTTCCCCGAGCCTGCATATAGACGTCCGGCGCGGTGGTTTCAGGCAATGGTGATTTGGGGGGTTTTATATAGGGCGCTGGGGGCGACGGCCAGCGTGCGCACCATACGAGCCACCGTAGCTTGACTGGGTCCCGGACCGAGTCCGGGATGACGGACTGAGGTAAGTTTCGATTGAATCGGGGCGCTTGGTCTTGAAGCAGAAAACGCGAAGATCGTCGTTGCGGCGCGTATCGAGGGGCTGCAAATTAATCTGAAATCTTATTGAACGTCATTGCGGCGGAGGCCGCAAACCAGTCACGGTGCTTGTCGAGGGACTGAGGACCGGGCGGTCACATCGATTGTAGGGTGGGCCACCCGTCCGTTCGAAACGCCTGCAACGCCGAAAATAAATTGAAATCCGATCTGAAAGTCGGTATTGTTCTACCGACCACACAGGTTGATAGTGTGAATCGGCTTTCGAGCGGGAGGCGAGTCAATGAGGATATCCAAACAGACGTTTTCAGACACATTGTTGGGTTGGCTGCTCGTCGGCACGATAGCGGCCTTTGCCGGGCAGGCGCGCGCTGACGATGACAGCGCATATGTCGCCAACGATTTAGTGAATGTCGCAGGCGACGCCTGGAACGCGTATGTAACCGCGCTAGTCGACGCCGACACGGGGGCGGTCCGCGCGCTGTTCGCGCCCGAATCGCAGCCGTACTGTGATCCCTCGGAGAGCGAAATCAGCTGGTGCCGCTCGCGAAGAGAACTCATGACCATGGTCGAACACCACGAGGGGTATACGGTTCTCGATCTTCCCGATTCGTCCGATTGCCGCCCCGTCACTCACCGCTACTACTATCTGGTCGAGCGCGACGGCCGCCTGCTGTTTCAGCTCCCGTTCATTTTGTTTGCTTCCGACTGGCCGGTCGAGCGGTCGCGGCATTTCGTGATT
>CAYPYM010000195.1:0-6197 GCA_964414435.1 uncultured Ignavibacteriales bacterium
CCGGCGATGTCTCCGGCGATCACGAAACAAACATCAGCGATCTCACCATGCTCGTGGGCTATATCTTCCAGGGCGGGTCGATTCCCTGTCTTGCTTCGGCCGATGTTGATGGCAGCTGCGTCATTAATGTCGCCGATCTCACCTATCTCGTGCAGTCTCTTTTCGGCGGCGGTCCCGATCCGGTACTCTGTCATTAACGGCTCCGACGGCCGCCGGGTTCGGCCTTTTCCGTCTACCAAATCGACAATCTCCTCCAGTTAAATGTTGCCGTCGCGCGGATGCGAGCCCATCCTGTTCGTGATGGGCAGAGTCGGCCGGGCCAGGGGTATGCCGTTTCGCTGACGCTGCAAGCAAGAACGTCGCACCACTCTACTACTCGGGGGATGCAATGCGCACACTTCTGGTGAGTCTGCTCCTGACAGGGCTCATGGCGGTCTCGGCATCGGCCGTGACGCGTCTGGTTCCGGCTCAGTTTACCACCATACAGGGAGCTATTCTGGCATCGGCGACCAACGGCGACACGGTTCTCGTTTCCGCCGGCACCTATGCCGAAAACATCGATTTCAGCGGCAGGAATCTCGTCCTCAAGTCGGTTTCGGGTCCGGACGTGACTGCCATCGATCCGGTGGGAGGCATCGCGGTACAGTTTGTCAACGGCGAGGCCAACACGACTGTCATCAGCGGATTTTCGATCGGCTTCACCAACAACTGGGGAATTTACTGCCACAACTCCAACCCGACCATTGAAAACTGTGACATCTCGCACTGCACGCACTCCGGCGACGGCGCCGGCATCTGGGTCGTCACGTGCGCGCCGATCATTCGAAACAACCGTATCCATGACAACGTCAGTACCAACTCCGGCGGCGGTGTCGGCGGGCAGACCACCAGCGGAGTGCGGATCCTCGACAACAAGATCTACGACAACCGGGCCGACCATGGTCCCGCGATCGGCTTTGTCGGAACCTCCCGCAACATCGTCGCGTTTCGAAATATCATGTGGGGGAATGTCGGGCTTAGCAGCTATCCGGGGGTGTACATCAACGGCAACGCCAGCCAGATCATCAACAATACGATAGTTGGAAACACCGACGGCATCACCCTCCTGAACGCCGCCAACAGCGACGTACGGAACAACATCGTCGCCTTTAACCAGCGCGTCGGGATCGCAGCCGAAAGCGGCGTTGTCGACTACAACGATGCCTGGGGGAACGGTTCGGTCAATTACCCCGGTTCGAACGGAATAACGGCCGATCCGATGTTCCTCGATACGGCCAACCACAATTACGGCCTGCAACTCGGTTCGCCCTGTATCAACGCGGGCGACCCGTCGATCGTGTTCAACGATCCCGATGGGAGCCGGAATGACATGGGAGCCATCCCGGTGCCGTGTGAAGACCCGGTCGATCCGGATGCCGACGGTGTCGCCGATAACTGCTACGACAACTGCCCCGGGGTTTTCAATGCAAACCAGACCGACACCGACCATGACGGTGTCGGCGACGCCTGTGACAACTGCCCCGGCAGTTATAACCCGGGACAGGAGGATACCGACGGCGACGGGTTCGCCGATCCGTGCGACAACTGCCCCGGCGACTACAACGACAATCAGGCCGATCGCGACGGCGACGGTATCGGCGACGTCTGCGACTGGTGCGCCGACGATCCCAACAACGATGCGGACCACGACAGTCTCTGCGGCGATGTCGACAACTGTCCCGCAATCGCCAATGCCGACCAGACCGACAGCGACGGCGACGGAATCGGTGATCCCTGCGACAACTGCCCTGCCATCGCCAACGCCGACCAGGACGATCCGGACAGTGACTACGTCGGCACCGTCTGCGACAACTGCCCCGACGTCGCCAACCCGTCGCAAGTCGACTCTGACGGCGACGGTATCGGCGACGCCTGCGATCGCTGTCCGGGCTTCGACGACTTCGTCGATTCCGACGGTGACGGTATCGCCGACGGATGCGACGCCTGTCCCGGATTCGACGATCTGGCCGATGCCGACGGCGACCACTTGGCCGACAGCTGCGATAACTGCCCGACCGTCTACAACGGCTCTCAGTTCGATACCGACGGTGATGGTATCGGCAACACCTGCGACGTCTGCCCGCTCGACGCCGCCAACGACGCCGATGGCGACGATCTCTGCGCCGACGAGGACAACTGCCCGCTCGACTTCAATCCCGGCCAGGCCGATGCCGACGGAGACGGTGTCGGCGACGCCTGCGACAACTGCCCGGCGGTCGCGAACGCCGACCAGGCCGACAGCGACGGCGACGGGATCGGCGATCTCTGCGACGGCTGCCCGAACGATGCCGCCGACGATATCGACGGCGACGGACTGTGCAGCGACGTCGACAACTGCCCCACCGTGTACAACCCCGGCCAGGAAGACGCCGACGGCGACGGTTTCGGTGCGCTGTGCGACTGCAACGACGCCGACTCCCTGGTGAACCCGAACTCGGTGTGGCATCTGGACGGTGACGCCGACGGCTACGGTGTCGATTCGGTCACCGTTACCCAGTGCGAGCAGCCCGGGGGATACGTCCTCGACGGAACAGACTGCAACGACAGCAACGACGCCATTCACGAGAGCGTAGCCTGGTACGCCGATAGCGACAATGACGGGTTCGGTGATCCGACGGTTACCGTTTTCGAGTGCAACCAGCCGACCGGCTACGTTGCCGACAGCACCGATTGCGACGACGGCCGCCCCGACATCAACCCCAACACGGTGTGGTACGCCGACAACGACGGCGACGGCTTCGGGGTCGACACGATCACGGTCGTGGGGTGCGCCCAGCCCGAGGGCTACGTGCTCGACAGCACCGACTGCAACGACGCCGACTCGACGCTCAACGGCGAGACGCTCTGGTTTGCCGACGCCGATTCCGACGGCTACGGCGATCCTGACGTAAGCCTCACGCAGTGCGTGCAGCCGGATGGTTACGTCGCTAACTCCGACGACTGCAACGACAGCAGCGGCGCGATCAATCCCGATACCTGGTGGTACGCCGATACTGATGCCGACGGCTACGGCGACCCGGGTGACAGGGTCGCGGGATGCGAGCAGCCGAGCGGATATGTGCTCGACGGAAGCGACAACTGCCCGCTCGTGTCCAATGCCGATCAGGCCGACCAGAACGGCGACGGCGTCGGCGATTCCTGCTGCTGCCTCATGCGCGGCGACGCCAACGGCTCCGGCGGTATAGAGGTCACCGACATCACCTATATCGTCGGGTACCTCTTCCAGGGGGGCGCGGCCCCCGAGTGCCCGGAGCAGGCCTATGTCGACAATCTCTATTCGGACGGACTGAACCCGGTGTCCATCTCGGACCTGACTTTCCTGGTCAATTTCATCTTCCGGGGCGGCGCCAATCCGGCTCCGTGTTACCAGACCCGATAATTCGATCGGTACGGGCCCGCGGCTCAGGAGCGCGGGCCTGTTTCGTATCCGTTGAAGAAGGGTCGCCGGACGGCGGTTCGGAGTTTTCTGTTTGAAGCGAAACGACCCGCCGGGTATATTCCGACCATGAATAAGCCCCCGATCAATTTGAAGGAGAAGCTGGCGCTGTTCGCCGAGCACTGGTCGCCGAAAATAGTCGCCCGCATGAACGACTATCATTTCAAACTGGTGAAGCTGAAAGGCGAATTTGTCTGGCACCGGCACAACGAGACCGATGAGACATTCGTCGTCCTGGAAGGGACGCTCACGATCGAGTTTCGCGACGGCGCGGTCGCGCTGAAAGCGGGGGAGATGTATGTCGTTCCGCGCACGGTCGAGCACCGGCCGGTCAGCAAAGACGAATGCGCCGTGCTGCTCATCGAACCGGCCGGCACGGTCAACACCGGCGATACCGGTGGCGAGATGACCGCTCCGAACGACGTTTGGATCTGAGATGAGCCGGGACTGATATCCCCGGTTACGAGTGTCCGTGGCGCAGTCGGGAACCCCTGCCTGTCGGTGAGACTATTCGCGCCCCTTCTCGATATCCGGGCTGATCTTGAACTGATCGGCGACCTTGAACCGCCGCATCGGCACCGCCTTCAGCGGACACGGATCCTCGTCCGAATGTTCGTGCGTCCCCTCCCAGATACTCGCAATTGCCCGATTGGCGTTGCGGTAGAGGTTGTCCTCGCCGATCCGCGCCAACAGTCCGGTCCGCCGCATGACATCGAGTACGGCGTCATTCAGTCCGCTGATAGACACCCCCAGCCCGAGTTCATGCAGGCGCCCGACCAGCATCGCCAGCGCCTCCTCACCCGATGCGTCCAGTTCGTTGATGCCGTTTCCGACGATGAGCATGTGCTTCAGTTCCGGCATCGAGCGTACCGTCTCGAGCACCTGGTCCTCGAGATAGCTGACATTGGCGAAGAAGATGGACCCGGCGTAGCGGATCACCGCGATATGCCGACACTGTTCGAGTCCGAACCGCGCCCGGTTACGATAGGTGCCGTCGGGATGGAGTGAGAGGAGGGCAATCGCCGGCTTCATGTTGCGCAGCAGATAGAGCAGCAGTGAGAGCAGGACGCCGATCATGATACCGCGATCGAGATGCGGCGCAAACGCCAGGGTGCCGACAAAACTGATCACACCGACCACACCATCGACCCGCTGCGCCCGCCAGGCGTGGACGAACGTCTTGACATTGACCAGCCCGACCACCGCCATCATGATGATCGCCGCCAGCACCGACTGCGGCAGGTGATACAGCAGCGGCGTGAAGAACAGCAGCACGACGAGCACCACGATACTCGAAAAGACGCTCGACAGCCCGGTCACCGCCCCCGCCTGGAAATTGACCGCCGACCGCGAGAACGACCCCGACACGGCGTAGCTCTGGCCGAACGAACCGAGCATATTGGCGATACCCTGACCGATCAGTTCCTGGTTCGGGTCGAGGCGCTGCCCGGTGCGG
Organism: uncultured Ignavibacteriales bacterium; assembly: GCA_964414435.1. Lineage (GTDB taxonomy): Bacteria > Zixibacteria > MSB-5A5 > GN15 > FEB-12 > JAGNLV01. The sequence continues at coordinate 4,932 of CAYPYM010000195.1, forward strand.
GCCGCCATCGCCTTGGCGATCGAGATCGCCTCCATGAATCCGAGCAACGAGATGATCGCGGCGATCGGGAAGAGCGAGAGCGCGGTCGAAAGATCCCATCGAGGGACGCGAAACGCCGGCAGACCGCTCGGGATATGTCCCACGACCGAGCCGCCCCCGGTGACCGCCAGCGCCTCCGGTTTGAGGGGCGTATTGCCGACCCGGATGCGCCAGTGGGTGCCGTCGACCGTCGCCCCGGCCGGCACCGCATCGGGCGCGTAGAGCATGAGCGCGCTGTCCGGCCCGCGCGTTCCGCTCAGGACGAAGTCGCGCAATTCCCGCCGGTATTCGTAGACGCTCTCCTTGAGCGAATCGATACTGCTGCTGATCAAGGCCAGTTCGTATTTCAGGCCGATCGCCTGCGCCGACTGCTCGCCCTCGCGATGGATCACTTCCTCCTGCGATTTGCGAATCGTCACCCGTTCATCCGACTTGTTTGCGAGGAGCGAGACCGCTCCGTTGAACGCGCCCACCAGGTGGTGAACCTGGGCGACCTGAATCTGCTCGAGTGTCGTCTTGTCGTTCCGCTCGAAATCGCTCCACCACGAGATCAAGGTCGTGACCACCACCGCCACGAGGACATTGGGCACCCGCGGATTGATCCGCCGCAGCAATATCATGATCATGAAGGCCAGCGCCGCCAGCAGGAGGGTCGGCCAGTGGGTAAACGAGACCGCCGCCGCAACGACATTGTACACCGTTTCGTAATGGTGCGGGGCGCTGTCGACCGTGACTCCGAAGAGCTTCGAAAGCTGCGAGGTGGCAATAATGAGCGCGGCGGCGTTGGTGAATCCGTTGACCACGGGGTGCGACAGGAAATTCACTACCAGCCCGAGCCGCAGCAGTCCGAGCAGGAACTGGAACGCGCCGACCAGCAGCGCGAGCAGGACCGCGTAGGCGATAAACGCCTCGCCCCCGGCGGTCGCCAGCGGCTCAAGCGCCGTGGCGGTCATGAGTGATACGACCGCAACCGGGCCGGTCGCCAATTGACGGCTGGAGCCGAACAGCGCGGCGATCATAGGGGGGAGGAAGGCGGCGTAGAGGCCGTAGTGGGCGGGGAGACCGGCGAGCTGGGCATAAGCCATCGACTGCGGCACCAGCACCAGCGCCACCGTGAGGCCGCCGATCAGATCGCGTCGGGCGGAATCGACCGTGTATTTATGGAACCAGTCAAGGAACGGGAAGAACCGTCCCAGCATGCTTGCAGTCACTCGAGAACCTCCCCGA
>CAYPYM010000196.1:0-6195 GCA_964414435.1 uncultured Ignavibacteriales bacterium
CGGTTACGTTATCAACGGCGAGAAGATCTTCATCATGCACGGCGACGCCGCCGATCTCGGCGTGGTCTTCTGCAAGGTGAAGGACAAACCGAAAATGTCGGCGTTCATCGTTGACGACTGCTCGCAGGCCGGCTGGAAGGCCCGCACCCTCAAGCTGAAAATGTGTATGCGCGCCGCGACTACCGGCGGGATTCACCTCACCGATGTCAAGGTCCCCAAGGACGCCCTGCTCGGCGAAATCGGCAAGGGCTTCCGCTATGCCATGACCACGCTCGACTCCGCCCGTATCGGTGTGGCCGCCCAGGGTGTCGGCGTCGCCCAGCGCGCGCTCGATGAAGCGGTCGCGTACGCCAAAAAGCGCATCGCGTTCGGTCAGCCGATCGCGAAGCTCCAGGCGATCCAGTGGATGATCGCCGACATGGCGACCCGGGTCGCCGCCGCGCGTCATCTCTGCTATCACGCGGCGCAGATGCAGGATCGCGGCGAGAAGTTCAGCCTCGAAGCGTCGATGGCGAAACTGTACGGTTCGGAAACGGCCAATTTCTGTGTCGACCGCGCCATGCAGATTCACGGCGGCTACGGCTATATCGGTGAATTCTCGCATATCGAGAAAATTTACCGCGACCAGCGCGTGCTCGAGATTTACGAAGGAACCTCGGAGGTACAGCGCCTCGTGATCGCGGGGAACATCATTGGACGGTAATGAAGTTCGGTGATTTTGAAATAACTCCCTTCGTCGAGCGCAAATTCCGGCTCGACGGAGGGAGTATGTTCGGAGTGATTCCGAAAACAATATGGGAACGCCTCATTCCCGCCGACGACCGCAATCTTATCCCGATGCAGACGAATCTCTTTGTGCTCCGCGCCCACGGCAAGGTCATGCTGTTCGACGCCGGTCTCGGCGACAGCCTGTCCGAGCGCGAGGAGAAGATCTATAGTGTCGAGGGACCGTCGCGCATGGAAGAGGCCCTGGCCGAACTCGGCCTTCGCCCCGAGGCGATCGACATCGTCATTCTCACCCATCTCCACACCGACCACTGTGCCGGTGCGGTCAAGCGACTCGGTGACGCGTTTATCCCGCGTTTTCCCAACGCCGACGTGATCGCCTCGCGCAAAGAGTGGGAAGCCGCGATGAGTCCCAGCGAGCGCACCGCCGCGGTCTACGTGCCGGAGCGGCTGAAGGCGCTGCACAAGAGCGGACGGGTGAAACTGATCGGGCGCGATCTCGAGCTGTTTCCGGGGATCCGCGCCTGGCACACCGGCGGCCACACCGAGGGACATTTCGGGCTGGAGATCGAGTCGGGTGGTCGGCAGGTCTGGTACTACGCCGACACCTTCCCGACCTCGGCGCATCTCAAGACCGCCTATGTCCCGGCGACCGATCTCTATCCGCTCGAAACGATGGAGATCAAGCGCAAGCTGCTGCCGGAGATTATCGAAAAGCAGGTCGTGCTGGCGTTCGACCACGATATACACACGCCGATGGCGACGATAACGCAGGACGGGAAGAACTTGATCGTGACGCCGGCGAATTGACGGCAACTTTCGGGTGTTTTGCGCGCCCGCGACGCCGCCAGAGACCAAGGGGAACACGAGAAGAGAAGTGAAAGAGCCATGTCTATCGACGACAAAATGAACCGACTCGAAGAACTTCGCGCCGAGGCGCGACTGGGCGGTGGCGCCAAACGCATCGATGCCCAGCACAAAAAAGGCAAACTGACCGCGCGCGAACGGATCGAGCTCCTGGTCGATCCGAACTCGTTCGAGGAATTCGACATGTTCGTCACGCACCGGTCGAGCGATTTCGGTCTCGCCGAACAGAAGATCCTCGGCGACGGCGTCATCACCGGCTGCGGCAAAATCAACGGTCGGCTCGTCTATATCTTCTCGCAGGACTTCACCGTGTTCGGCGGCTCGCTCTCCGAAGCGCACGCCGAGAAGGTCTGCAAGATCATGGACATGGCGATGAAAGTCGGGGCGCCGGTGATCGGCCTCAACGACTCCGGCGGCGCCCGCATCCAGGAAGGCGTCGTCTCGCTCGGCGGCTACGCCGACATCTTCCTGCGCAACACCCTCGCGTCGGGCGTCGTGCCGCAGATTTCCGCGATCCTCGGCCCGTGTGCCGGCGGCGCGGTCTACAGCCCGGCCATCACCGATTTCACCCTCATGACCAAAGGAACCTCGTATATGTTCGTGACCGGTCCGAACGTGGTCAAGACGGTTACGCACGAGGAGGTCAGCTCGGAGGAACTCGGCGGCGCGATCACCCACGCGAGCAAGTCGGGCGTGGCCCATTTCGCCTGTGAGAACGAAGCCGATGTCATCGCGAAGCTCAAGCGCCTGCTCGAATATATCCCGCAGAACAACTGCGAGGATCCGCCCTCGGCGGAGTGCACCGATCCGCTCGATCGCGAGGACGCCGAACTGAATCGCATCGTCCCCGACAACCCGAACCAGCCGTACGATATCAAGGACGTTATTCGCCGGGTGGTCGACGAGGGTTCCTTCTTCGAGGTGCACGAAGATTTCGCGATGAATATCGTGGTCGGGTTCGCTCATCTGGGCGGACGCTCGATCGGTATCATCGCCAACCAGCCGGCGGTGCTGGCCGGCGTGCTCGATATCAATTCGTCGCGCAAGGGCGCCCGCTTCATCCGCTTCTGCGACTGTTTCAACATTCCGATCCTCACCTTCGAGGATGTCCCCGGTTTCCTCCCTGGAACCGATCAGGAGCACAATGGGATCATCGTCAACGGCGCCAAGCTGCTGTTCGCCTATTGCGAAGCGACCGTACCGAAAGTGACGGTGATCACGCGCAAGGCGTACGGCGGCGCGTACGACGTCATGAATTCCAAGCATGTCCGCGGCGACATGAACTACGCCTGGCCGAGTGCAGAGATCGCCGTGATGGGGCCGAAAGGAGCGGTGGAGATCATTTTCCGCAAGCAGATCGCCGAGTCGAAGGATCCCGCGGCCGAGACGCAGCGTCAGACCGATATGTACCGCGACAAGTTCGCCAATCCGTTCTCGGCGGCGGCGCGGGGGTATGTCGATGACGTGATCGAGCCGAAATCGACCCGGCCGCGGTTGATCCGGGCGTTCGAGATGCTCGAGACGAAGAAAGACAGCAACCCGGTCAAGAAGCACGGGAATATCCCGTTGTAAGGATGATGAGGACGCAACGATGACACGCAAGATCAGGAAAATCCTCATCGCCAACCGCGGCGAAATCGCCGTCCGCGTCATGCGCGCCTGCCGCGATCTCGGCATCACTTCGGTGGCCGTTTTCTCCGACGCCGACCGCTCCGCGTTTCACGTCCGCATGGCCGATGAAGCCTACCACATCGGCCCGTCGCCCTCGAACCAGAGCTATCTCGTCTATGAAAACGTCATCAACGCCGCGAAAGAGGCCGGCGCCGACGCGATCCACCCCGGCTACGGTTTCCTCTCCGAAAACGCCGAATTCGCCAAGGCCTGCCAGGATGCCGGCCTGATTTTCATCGGACCGAAGCCGGAAACAATCCGCCTGCTCGGCGACAAACTGCTCGCGCGCGAGACGGCGGTCAAGGCCGGCCTCCCGGTGACACCGGGTGCACGCCTTCAGGATCACAACGACAAAGCGGTCGCGGCGCTCGCCGAAGAGATCGGCTTCCCGATTCTCGTCAAGGCGGCGGCCGGCGGCGGCGGCAAAGGAATGCGGGTCGTGAGCGACCCGGCCGAATTCAAGGAAGCACTGGCCGGGGCGGCCCGTGAGGCGAAAGCGGCTTTCGGCGACGGTCGCGTGTATATCGAAAAGTATCTCGCCCGCCCGCGCCATATCGAGATCCAGATCCTGTGCGACCAGCACGGTAACTGCATCCATCTCGGCGAGCGCGAGTGCAGTATCCAGCGGCGGCACCAGAAGGTGATCGAAGAAGCTCCGTCGGCGGTGATGACACCCGAGCTTCGGGAGAAAATGGGCACGGCGGCGGTGAATATCGCAAAGATGAGCGGTTATGTCGGCGCCGGGACGGTCGAGTTCCTCGTCGATCAGGACATGTCGTTCTACTTCCTCGAGGTGAACACCCGCCTCCAGGTGGAGCACCCGGTCACCGAGATGGTCTACGGCGTCGATCTGGTCGCGGAACAGATCGCAATCGCCGAAGGGGAGAAGCTCCGTTACAAACAGAGCGATATCGCGATCCGCGGCCACGCGATCGAGTGCCGCATCTATGCCGAGGATCCCGAGGAAGGCTTTATGCCCTCGACCGGTACCCTCAAGAACTATCGCATTCCGGCCGGACCGGGGGTGCGGGTCGATTCCGGCGTCGTGATCTTCTCGGAGATCCCCGTCTTCTACGATCCGATCATCGCCAAACTGGTTGTATGGGGACGCGACCGCGACGAAGCGATCCGCCGCACCAGCCGCGCGCTCGAGGAATACCGCGTGTCGGGACCCAAGACGACGATTGAATTCCACCGCGCGGTCATGCACAACGAAAAGTTTCGCGCCGGGGATCTCTCGACCCGGTTTCTCCAGGAAGAGTACCCCGACAATAATTACATCGTGCTCGATGACAACCTTCGCATGCAGGCGGCGATCGCGGCGGCGCTCGATACGGTCGCGCGCGAACGCAAAGTGGCGCTGCGCAACGATAGTGCCGACAGCCCCCGCAGGCGATGCGGCTGGGTGACGGTCCACCGCCGGAGAAACCTGAAGTCGTTCGGAGGGAGTCGCTGATGAGACACTACCTGATCACGGTCGACGGCAGGGAATTCGAGATCACGCTTGCCTACCGGGCCGAACCGACGCGCGTCATCTGCAACGGCCAGGAACTCCAGGTCACCAGCCACGTCCTGGGCGAAAGCCGTTCGCTGCTGTTGATCGACGGCCAGTCGCACGAGGTCGATGTCCGCTCCAACGGCTACGACGATCGCAAGACGGTCTTCATGCACGGCATGGAGATTCCGGTCACGATCGAGAGCTACAACCTCGCCCAGCTTCGCAAGACGGCGGGTATGACGACCCGCGCCGCGATGGACAAGACGCTTCGGGCGGCGATGCCGGGGCTGGTGCTCGAGGTGCGCGTCGAACCGGGTGAGAAGGTGAAAAAAGGCCAGCCGCTGCTCATCATCGAAGCGATGAAGATGGAAAATATCATCAAGGCACCGGGGGAGGGGACGATCAAGACCGTCCTTGTCGACAACGGCAAGTCGGTCGAGAAGAACGACAAACTCCTGGAGTTTGAATAGTGGCCAGCGACAGCAAGCACACCACATCGGGAATAGCCATTCCCGTGACGCTCACGGCCGACGATGCCTCGTTCGGCAAGAGCGTTCCGAAAAGCGCAGGCGAATATCCGATCACCCGCGGCGTCTATCCGAACATGTACCGCGGTCGCCTCTGGACCATGCGGCAATACGCCGGGTTCGGCACCGCCACCGAAACCAATAAACGCTTCAAGTACCTGCTCGATCGCGGCCAGACCGGCCTTTCGGTCGCGTTCGACCTGGCCACGCAGATCGGCTACGACTCCGATCACCGCATGGCGACCGGCGAGGTCGGCCGCACCGGCGTGGCGATCGACTCACTTAAAGACATGGAGACGCTGTTCGACGGCATTCCGCTGGACAAGGTCTCCACCTCCATGACGATTAACTCCACCGCGGTCATTTTGCTCGCCCTCTATATTGCGGTCGGGAAAAAGCAGGGCGTGGCAACGGAGAAGCTTCAGGGCACGGTCCAGAACGACATCCTCAAGGAGTTCATCGCCCGCGGCACGTATATTCTGCCGCCGCAGCCGTCGATGAAGATCATCACCGACATCTTCGCCTACGCCGCGAAGCATCTCCCCAAGTACAACACGATTTCGATTTCCGGCTACCACATCCGTGAAGCCGGCGCGACCGCCGCCCAGGAGGTGGCGTTCACGCTGGCGAATGCGATCGCTTACGCCGAGGCGGCCATGGCGGCCGGGCTCGACATCGATCAGTTTGCGCCGCGGCTTTCGTTCTTCTTCGCCGCCCACAACGATCTCTTCGAGGAGGTCGCCAAATTCCGGGTGGCGCGCAAGATCTGGGCCGAGATCGTCAAAGAACGGTTCGGGGCGAAGGACGAGAAATCGATGCTGCTGCGGTTCCACACGCAGACCGGCGGCTCAACTCTCACCGCCCAGCAGCCGGAAAACAACATCGTGCGCACCGCGATCGAGGCGC
>CAYPYM010000197.1:0-6193 GCA_964414435.1 uncultured Ignavibacteriales bacterium
CGTGTTCTGCTGGCCGGGGCAAAAACCGATATCCCGGTTGAACGTGCCGTCGGCCTTCGACGGCCGCCAGCGCGCCCATTGTAATATCTTCAGCGCGGCCGGATCGCCGCGGAGGAACAGCGCCGATTCACCCAGTTCGGTGACCAACGCCGAATATTCGATCCCGATATAGATGCGCGGTTTGGCCTGCGGCGCCGGGCCGGCAGCCGGCGGCGGGGCCGAACCCTGCCGGTAGTTCAGCGGCAGCCGCTGCGGAGCGCCGTCGGACATGAGAAACGCCTGCGTGACCCGGGCCGACACCAGCTTCTCGCTGCGGATCGGCGTGAAGAAATACAGCCCGCCGCCTTCGCGCGCTTCCTTATAAAAAAACTTCGTGGTCGGGTCGATATCCACGACCGGGTCGCGGAGTTCACATTTCATGATCGTGTACGACGGAATCGGCCAGCGCCGCGTCTCGGGGCAGACCGACCGCACCAGCGAGGTCGTGGCGACATCCCAGACCTGATCGATCCGGGTATCGATCCGTGAAAGCTGGCTGGCGTACAGCTGCAATAAAACCCGAAGGATCGGATCCATCCGTTCGGGTGATTCGGAAATGTCCGGGTTCCAGGTGCGGAGTTCCCGGAACATGTCGGTGAATAGCTGTTCCTGACTTCGTGTCTTGGGGCTCATGTCGCTCTTTTCAATTCATGCGGTCTTGGGACGGCCGCCTAGGCGAGCCGGTAGATCCCTTCAAACTTTTTCTCTTCCCCGTCGTCATCGCGGTAATTCCCGGTGATCTTCACCACCATTCCCAGCCGGTACGCGAGCAGTTGTTCCGACGGCGAGAACGATACGGACAGATTGTACAGCCGCTTCTCGTAGGCGTCGATCGCGTTGCGCAGCGCCGAGCGAATATCGGCCCGGCTGGCCGAGAAGATGTCGCCGTATTCGCGCTCCCAGATCTCGCTGCCGTAACCGGGCAGAAACGGCATGCGGCCGATCCGCGTACTCAGGAGCAGGCCGACCGAGTTGGTAATCGACTCCAGCACATCGCCCCGGTTGAGGTAACCGTTGCGGAGTGCAAATGGCAGGACGAGGTATTCCATACAACCGTCAATTCAGGTTGATCATCGATCCCTTGAGATTCATCATCGCACCGGCTTTGATATCGGCGTTGGCGCCCGCCTCGACCTTGAGACCGGCGCCCGCCTTCAGTTCGCCATCGGTGCCGGACTTGAGCGTGAGCTTTTGTTTCGCCTCGATCGTGACGTTGTCGCCGTTGAGGGCCACGTCGCCGTCAGCCGTGATCGAGATCGACTTGTTTTTCGCGTCCAGGACGATGGTGCAGACTTCATCCTTCGTAACGATCGTAATCTTCTCGTCCCCGCTCTTGTCGGAGAACTCGATTTTGTGGCCGGTCTTGGTCAGGAAGCCCTTGAGGTTGTTGTCCTTGGTATCGTCGAAGGTCGGTTTCGACTGGCCGTTGTAGAGCGACCCGATCGCGATCGGGCGGTCGGGATTGCCCTGCTCGAAGACGACGAGGACTTCGTCGTTGAGTTCGGGGCGGGAGTACCAGCCGTGCTTGTCGCCGGCGTTGGGGGACAGATACCGCACCCAGAATTTCGTATCGGTTTCGAACCACTGGAGCTGCACTCTGATACGACCCAGTTTGTCGGGATCGTCGAGATCGACCACGTGCGCAATCTGAGGGTCGGTCACTTTCGGGCGGGTTCGGCGGGCGCGCGGGTAGGCGGCGCCGATATCGACACCCTCAAACTGATTGTAGTATGAACCGTCGGCCACAAAATGCTCGATACGCTGGATGAGATAACTGCCGTTTGAGTTTCCGAGGCCCTCGATTTTGATTTTTCCGCCGGCCCGGGCCTGGGGCACGCAAGACTCCCCGGTGCACCGCACCGCCGTGCTATAGGCGGCATTAGTCGCGCTTTCGACGAGTCGATCGAGCCCGGCCATGTCGGATTCACCACCGGCCTCAATGAATCCGGGATACGGGAAGACATTCGGCGACTCCGAAGCGGATTTCGATCCGAATGCGCCCAGCGATGGCGCCTTATACTTCTCCGATGTGACCGACTGGTCTTTCTGGGAGTCGTATCCGATAGACTTAAATTTGACCGGGGCGGTACCGACGTTCAGGCTGAAGGCACCGAGCGTATAGCTGATTTTCGCCGTTACCTCGCCCATGCTGCCCGGTGCGTCGACCACGATCTTGGCTCCGTCGTAAGCGACATAGCTCCCGCTGGCGGCGGCCACCCGGACCAGGAAGTCGTAGTCGGACTCGCGATACTGCGTGAGGTATTCGTACTGAACCGACTTGACCTGCTTGCTGCCGACCGAAACACTGTAGCGACCGAGGATTTGCGAGATCACGTCGGAATTGCTCATCTCCTGGAAAATGGCGTTCTGCGGGCCGCCGTCGAGATGGATCGTGGGACCGTTGGCGACGAGTACCGCCAGGCCCATCTCAGTCACCTGACTGGCAAACCGGAACTCGGTCACCACACCCGTCCATGACAAGGCATCGCCCGTATCGGTCATGTGCCCCCGCGGATTTACCGTCAGCGTGAGCGGCTGGCCCAAAAATCCGGCGACGTCACTGTCCGTCACGGCGTTTTGCACTTTCTCGTCGGCGATAAGGACAATCTCGGCGACATCGTGGTCGTTGACATGCTGGACGAGGCGGACGCTCAGGAGGGTGTTGGCAAGGGTCTTTCCGGCGACGGACACCGATACCGTAACACCGGTTGAAAAGTGCTTGGGGGCCTCGCCGTTCGTCTGGTTGGCAGCTTCAGCCATGGTTTCCGACCGTTCCTTCGTATAGGGTCATCGTACACCGGGTCGGGCGGACGAATCTCCGCCCGGACCCGTGGGGACTCGTGCTATTCTTCCCAGCGGTTGTCGATCTCGGCGTCGGCAATCGCCAGCTTGTGACAGGAGATTTCGAAATACTCGAACACCTGGTCGTCGGGATTCTGCTTGATGTGAGGGACGGTTTCCTCGTATTTCGTGATAAACCCTTCCTCCCACGACAGCTCCTTCATCGCCGAATCGTCGGGATTCTTGAACGTCACCTTGCCGGCCTTCCAGTTCGGCTTGCTGGAATCCATCGCCCAGCGGGCGATGTCGCTGGTCGGGTCCGATTCACGGCTGATCTTGATCAGCCCGGCGTGCGCGCGGTCCGACGGACGCCCGGTCTCGTCTTTCGCCGTGTAAAGATCGTACGAAACCATGTACACGTTCTTGTACACGACGCCGTCGATTTCGAGAGTTGGTCTGCGTGCCATTAATCAGTCTCCTTCTCCATGGTTCTGGTTTGATGCAAAGTCTGATTTTGTCGTCGTCAGGACCGCCGAAGCGGACGTCCAACGGCGGTTACTTGTCCTTCACGTTGGTCTGGTTGTCCTCGTTCCAGGCGGCGAATTCGATGTTGAACGTCCGAGCCGGATATTTCGGGTTCAGACTGACCTTGATGTCGATTTCCTGGCGTTTGCGCATCTCATCGTCGGCGAAAATCTCGACCTTGTAGTCCTGAAGGATGTTGTCTCCGCCGGAGATCGCCTTCATGAACTTGTCGATATCTTTCCGCATGGCGTCGATGAACTTCTGGTCGATCACGCTGAACGTCTGCTTGTTCAGGTAGTTGCGCAGCGTCTTGTACACGTAGTCGTAGGTCCGGCGGATCGAGTAGATGTTGAACGTCTCCTTGTTGTACAGGGTCGACGATCCCATCGCCACCGCGGCGCCCTCGAAATTCACGATCGGGTTGACTCCCTTTTCGTTGATCTTGGAGGCGTCGGGCTGATTCGCCTTGAACCGGATATATTTCGCATCGTTGATCTTGCCGTGCTTGTAACCGGCCATCGGCTGCTGCATGCCCACGGTGATGTCACCCTGGTACATCTTGCCGGCGACCGCGGCCGACGGCGGCACCCACATGTCGTCGTCCTCGTACTGGTTGGCCTCGCGGGCCTGCAGGTAGTTGGCGAACAGCGACACGTACTGCTTGGTGGCATCGGGCCCGAGCAGACTGGCGAAACTCGGATCCTCGAGCATGTCCATGACCTCTTCGACCGACTCGAAATTGGGCAGGTCGGTCAGAACATGCACCTTGTTGGCGAAGCCGAGCTGGCGGGCGAAGGTATCGATATTCTCCACACTGCCGAGATACCCCGGCACCACCGCCATCGCGAAGGCGTCCTTGACGCTCCACTCGCGGTAGAGGTCGGCCACCGACTTGGCCAGCGCCTCGAACTTGTCGCGATCGTTCGGATCGGTCAGTTCCTCGACCCCGACATTGGCGAACCAGGCGTTGACCTTCTCGTCCGGTTCGGCCTGGGCGTTCTGGAAGAACTTGTCGATCGCGCGGTAGGTCTTCTCCAGTTCGTGGCTCTGGCGGTGCACCTTCTTCATATTCTTGCTGAGATTCTTCTCGAGATTGACCGCTTCCTCGGCGATCTTCTTGCGCATCGCTTCGATATCCTCGTCGGCCGAGAGGTATTTCGACCACATTTCGAGTCGCTGTTTCAGCAGCCCCCGCTGCTTGGCGAAATCGGGCTTGTTGAGGAATTCCTTGCGCTGGAAATCCTTCTTCGGATCGAGCCATTCGACCCCGCGCACGAGGTCGCCGTCGGCCGTCTTGAAACTCGGCAGCAGCGCCGCGAGCTTCTTGTAGTCGCCGAACTGATCGCTGAGCAGATCGGCAAATTCGTCATCCGAAATCTTCTCTACGGCGGGAGCCGCCTGTTGCTGTGCTTCCTCGGCCGGCGCCGCCTGCGGCTGCATTTCGTTTTTTTCTTCTTCACCCATAATGGTACCTCACTCTCTCCTATTCACTCAGGAGGTCGATATAGTAGCGGGCCACCTTCAGCAGCGCCTCTTTCTTTTCCTTGTCGTCGAGCGTCTTCCGCAGCGGGTTGTTCTTCTTCAGCTGCTTTTCGAGATCGTTGAGGATCTCCTTGCCGTAGTAGAGCTGCTGCAGGAAGTCGTTCTTCTCGATGAGTTCCTTCGAGGTAAAGTCCTTCATCGCCCGGATATCGAAATCGGCGTTGACCTGTTCGCCCTCGGGCGACTCCATCTCCACCGAAAAGTTCGGGCGGTACTTCTCGAAGACCTCTTTCATGTTGCTACACCGGGTCGGCGTAACATCGGCATCCTCTTCGCTGTTGAGCTTCGCGACATAGAGGGTTTTGTTCGACGGGAGCAATTCGACGGTGAGCGAATCGTCTCGCTTCACCTTTTCGGTCGCCCCGAGCACAAATTTGGCCATCGGTTCCTCCGCTGGTATATGTTTCTATCGTTGCGTTATTTCTTCTTCTCGGTCGTGAACACGTACGCGCCGTCCTTCACGTCGACAGCAACGTCATCACCCGGCCCGACCTGGCCGGTGATGATGTCAAGCGAGAGCTTGTTGATAATATCGCGCTCGATAATGCGCTGCAGCGGGCGGGCGCCCAGCTCGAACGTGTATCCGTCGGCCGCGAGTTTCTTCCGCGCCTCGTCCGTCAGCGAGGCCGTGATATGCTGGTCCTTGAGCAGCTCGCCCAGGTTCTCGAACTCCAGTTCCACGATCCGCTCGACCTGCTGGGGCGTGAACGTATGATACACAATTATATCATTCAGGCGGTTGAGCAGTTCCGGGCGGAATTTGGAGAACAGGAATCCCCGGACCGCCTCCATATCGACCTCGCGCCCTTCCCGGTCGGCGTCGAGAATCATCTCGGCGGCGTAGTTCGACGTCATCACGACGATACAGTTCGAGAAATCAACCGTCCGGTTCTGACCATCGGTCAGACGGCCGTCGTCGAGCAACTGAAGCAGCACGTTGAAGACATCGGGATGCGCCTTCTCGACTTCGTCGAACAATACGATCGAGAACGGTTTCCGCCGCACCGCCTCGGTCAGCACCCCGCCGGCCTCGTAGCCGACATAGCCGGGCGGCGCGCCGATCAACTTGGCGACCGAGTGCGATTCCATGAACTCCGACATGTCCATCCGGACCATCGCGTTTTTGTCGTCGAACAAAAACTCCGCGAGCAGTTTCGGAAGGTACGTCTTCCCCGTGCCGGTCGGCCCGAGGAACAGGAACGATCCGACCGGCCGGTTGGGCAATTTCAGCCCGGCGCGCGACTTGCGCACGGCGTTGGCGATCGCCGCGATCGGTTTCTCCTGCCCGACAATGCGCTTCTGCAGG
>CAYPYM010000198.1:0-6191 GCA_964414435.1 uncultured Ignavibacteriales bacterium
ATAGAGCCCGACGGCGGCCACGACGTCGGCGTTGGCGGACCGGCCTCGCCCGATCCGCACTTCGGCCGCATCTTCAGGAATTCGATCGCCAACTACGATCAGTTTGTCACCTGGCCCGCGCCCCAGCGTCCGGCCGCCAAACAAACCCAGATCACCGGACCGTTCGCCGGTTCGGCCACCTGGTACAAGGTTCACGTTAACCAGACCGGCCTCTGTCGGCTGTCCGCTTCCCAGTTAACCTCGGCCGGGTTCTCGGTCGGTATCCCGTCGAATTCGATCCACCTGTTCAACGGCGGCGGCCAACCCCTTCAGCTTGACGTCAACCGCGGCCGCCCGACTCTCCGCGAAGTGGCGATACAGGTGGTCGACGGCGGCGACGGCCAGTTTGACAACGGTGATTACATCCTCTTCTACGGTGAGGCGCTCAATCGGTGGATTCTTACCAATTCCGGCACCGCCTATTTCCAGAACGAACCGTACGACCAGCAGAACATCTACTGGTTGACCGTGAACAGCGGTACGACCGGCCTTCGGATGAGCACGGTCGATGTCACTCCGGGCGGAACCCCCGACACGACGATCACGACTTTCACCCGGGCCATTCATCTCGAACAGGACAATCTGCTGCGGCAGTACAACTCCGGCAAGATCCTCGACTACTTCGTCTGGTACTGGTCGAGCGTTTCATTCCTGCAATTCTTCTCGACGGCGCCGGGGATTGTCCCCGGGGCGACCGCTACGGTCAATCTGACCGGGCGAACCTCGGACCCGTATCCGTCGGATCCCGATCTCGGCTACATGCGCCTGAGAGTGAACGGAGCGATCGGAACAGCCACACAGAAGAACCAGTTCCTCTGTACGTTTGAAGTGAACAACCTGACCGAAGATTTGAACGACTTCCAGGTCGATCTCTGGGGCGCCAGTGACATCAAGCCGTATTTCAATTACGCCGAGATCCGCTATCCGAGCCTGCTTGCACCCGAAAACAACATCCTTGATTATCCCGCCGGACTGGCTGACGCCCGTGCCCGGCTGGAACTGGTCGACGGATTCGCCGGCGATCTGGTTGCCCTGGATGTTGCCGATCCGCTGCGTCCGGTTGCACTCACCGGGGCGTCGCGGTCAAACGGATTGATCCATCTCGACGTCACGCTTGGCTCGTCGACGCCCGAACACTTCTTCTTCACGACGACCGCCGCCGAGACGGCCCCGATCCGGGTGGAGAAGGTCGAGCCGGTTGACCTCTATGCCGCGGACCGGCAGGCCGACCTGATCGTTGTTACCACCGCCGGTCTCGAGCCGGCGCTGGATGAGTATCTCGCCTACCGGCGTTCGTCCGGGAACACGATCACGGTGGTCGATATCGAAGATATCATGGACAATTTCTCGTGGGGGCTGTTCGATCCGACCGCGATCCGCGATTATCTCAAGTATGCTTACGAAAACTACTCCGCCCCGGCCCCCTACGCGGTGCTGCTGGTCGGCGACGGCAGTTACGATTATCTCGATCACCTCGGCACCGGCGTGACTAATCTGGTGCCGCCGTACCTGATGGAAAGCGATCAGTCGGCCTCGGACGACAACTACGTCTATTTCGGGCGGTACGGCGTGCTGGACAGCGATACCAGTTACACCGCGCTCGATCGCGGCTATGACATGCTGGTCGCCCGCTGGCCGGTTCGCACCGCCGGTGAGATCAATACCATTGTGGGCAAGGTCAAGCAGTACGAGTCGACCTCGAATCTCGGCTCCTGGCGGGCCAACCTGACTCTTGTCGCCGACGATGAACGGGGCGAGTTCGACAACGAGACGTTCCACGTGATTCAGACCGAGGCGCTCGCCCGTGATCACATCCCGCAGTCATTCGTACAGGACAAGATCTATCTCTGGGACTATCCGCTGGTCAACCGCGACAAGCCCGCCGTCAACGACGCCATCGTGCATGCGCTGAACGACGGCACCCTGCTGATCAACTATGTCGGTCACGGTAACCCCGATGTCTGGGCGCACGAACATGTATTCACCCGCGACGGCGATTTGCCGCGCCTGACCAATATCGACCGCCTCTCGCTCTTTTATGCCGCGTCGTGTGCGATCGGCTTTTTCGACAACCCCGAGCGCGAGGGAATGGCCGAGGATCTTCTCGTGTTGCCGACGGGCGGGGCGATCGGCGTCATCTCGGCGTCACGGCTGGTGTATTCGTCGGACAACGCCGCCTTCAATAGGAAAGTATTTGACGTTCTGCTGGCTTCGGACTCGCTTTCGATTGCCGAAGCTCTCTTCGCCGCCAAGCTCCAGCGGCAATACAACGGCGGCACGATCCCGATTCCGATCACCAATGATCGCAACTATCTCTTTTTCGGCGATCCCCTGGTGCATCTGGGGATGCCGAGGCTCTCGGTGCAGTTCGACAATCCGCCCGACAGCCTCGCGGCGCTCGGCCACACACACATCTCCGGCACGGTGCGCGATCAGTCCGGCGGTGTCTATCCGGCCGACGGCAAGTTGGTCGTGACGGTGTTCGATTCCGATCGCCAGCGAGTGTTTCGCCTACTCAACGACAGCGGCGTGGTGACTCAGACCGTGGATTACTCCCTGGGCGGACCGACCATTTACCGGGGTACGGCTACGGTTTCCGGCGGCGCGTTCGATTTCGATTTCGTTACGCCGCTCGATGTCGGCTACGGCGGCAACGGCGCGAAGATTCTTGCCTACGCCCAGTTCGGCCAGACCGACGGTATGGGGGCGATCGATTCGCTCCATATCGCCGATCAGATCGCGGCACGGACCGATTCGGTCGGGCCGTCGATAGTCTACAGTTTCCCCGGTACGGCCGGGTTCATCAGCGGCGGCACGATTACGCCCGACGCCAATCTCCAGCTGGAACTGAGCGACTCGTCCGGCATCAATCTCGCCGGCGGTCTGGGTCACGGGATAACGATGATTGTCGATGACCAGCCGGAGAAGATGGTGAATCTGACCGCCCGGTTTGCCTATGATCAGGACGATTTCACGACCGGCCGGCTGACCTACCCGGTCGGTGCGCTCGAGCCGGGCGAGCATACTTTCAAGATCAAGGCGTGGGACAACGCCAACAATTCGTCGACTATCGAGTTTGCGGCGCAAGTGCAGGCGGCGGCCGGCCTGGCGATTGTCGATCTGCTCAACTACCCCAATCCGATGAAGCAGAGCACCCGATTTTCCTATACACTGACCCGGGGGGTGGAGCGTCTGTCTCTTGACATCTTCACGCTGTCGGGTCGCAAGATTCAGTCGTTCGAGCGGTATCCCGGCAATCCCGGATACTATGACAATATCGAATGGAACGGTAATGACTTCGCGGGCGACCGGGTCGCCACCGGAGTCTATATTTACAAAGCAACGGCCGTGGCAACCGACGGCAACGCGGCCCAATCTTACGGCAAAGTAGTAGTTATTAACTGATAGGACAGGAGACTCTTAATGAGCACCAGGAACCTTGGCATCATCCTCGCCATCCCGCTTTTGCTGCTGGCTCTGGCATCGAGCAGCTACGCGGAAATCTCCAATGCGGCCGTTCTCTTCCTCCGGATCGCGCCCGGTGCCCGGGCAGCCGCCATGGGTGAAGCGTATGTCGCGATTGCCGACGACGCCACCGCCACCCACTGGAATCCGGCCGGGCTGGGAGCGTATCCCCTGACGGACAGCTGGACTGAGACCAACGTGCCGGCCAACCTCCGTCCGCTTCGGGCGATCGCGGCGGTGAAGCAGGGAAGCGGCTCGGACTACCAGGCGTACGAGATCTGGGCGATTTCGTCGAAAGGACTGGTCCGGTACGACAACCGGAGCTGGTACACCAGCGAGGTGTTCAATCCCCGCACCAACCAGACCGTTCGCTCGATCGTCTCCTCCTATTTCCGCGTGTCCGACGACGAACTCCTCAACACGATGATCAATCGCGTCGCCGCGGCCAACTCGGCGATGTCGCTCACCGCGCTCGAGTCGTTCCGCGACACCTTACTGGCGGCGGTGCCGGAAGATAACAAAACCCGGCAGTACATCTCCGACGCGTTCGACACCCTCGTCGCCGCCTATCCGGAGGTGCGGGTGCGCTGGCCGCGGGTGCGGGAGGCGCACGAAATGTTCGCCGACGGCATGAAAAACGGCAGCCTCTCCAAGGATCAGGTAGAGAAGATCCGGATCTCGCTCGAACAGGCTCGCATGCGGTTCATCGCCGAACGACTGGTGGTCCCGTACTCGGCGCTGGTCGGCGATTCGATCGCGTCCATCGCCGCCCACGGCCACACGCTGGTGGTCGGGACCTCGAACGGCCTCTTTTCCTACAACGGCCAATCGTGGCGTACTTTTACCCAGGGCGACGGACTGCCGGCGAACAACGTGCTGGCGGTGGTGCCGAGCGGCTCGATATTCTATGTGGGAACCTCCGAAGGAATCGTGATCTTCAACGGGCGCGATGTCGCGGCGGTCAACGGCGGCGATCAACTCCCGGCGGGACCGGTCAGTGCGATCGGTGTCGACGGTGTGACGCGCCTGTGGATCGTGCTGAACGGCGAACTGTATCGCTACGACGGCAACCGGTGGTCCAACTCGCGAGCGTATACGGTCGCGGTGGGCGATACTCCGGATATCCTCGCCGAGCGGTTCACGGTGTACGGCACCCCCGACGAGAAGGCCGCGTTCATCGAAAAAATGAAGCAAGTCAACGCCGAGGCCGTGATGACCTCGGCCGCTACGGAATCGGTTCCGGGCATGGAAGACGTCGCCTCGATGGTACGGGCGACGGCGGCCGCCGATTCGGCCGAGGCATCGACCGATTCCACCCTTGCGGCGGACACCGCCGCGGTGACGGATACGACTGCCATGGTCGCCGAGCCGACCATGCCCGCGACGACCGAGCCGGCCATCGACTGGAGTAACCTCAACCCCGGCGACGTCATCCGCGTCCCGTATGCGGTCGGGTTCAAGGGCAAGGTCACGACCATCTTCGTGAAACTGAACGACCTCTATGTCGGGACCTCTTACGGTCTGCTCACCTACATGAATGACAAGTGGGCCCTGCGCGGCTACGGCACTGTCGCCGTCAAGCCGCAGGAGACGCTCGACTACTTCGTCTCGTTGCGCCCGGGTCTCAGTCAGCAGGCCGCGGCACAGTACCGCGAGGCGCTGATTGCGATCAACGACCTTCCGGCGGACGGTGCCATTAACGAAGGTGATTCCCTGCGCGTTGCCGTGAACGACGCCGCTGCCCGGATCAATCTCATTCGCCAGCGCGGCGGCGTTGTGTATCTCGCCACGGCGCGGGGCATGCGGGCGATCCAGGGCAATCGCCTTGTCCGCGTGTCGGAAAAGGGTATGGACCGGGCCAACGCGATCTACATGGAGTCGGTCGAGGATGAACTCTGGTTCGCCAGCGACAGTCGGATCGTCACCAAGGCCAACGGTCGGATGGAATTCTCGCTCATGCATGTCAACTGGCTGCCGGAACTGGCCAACGACATGTACTACGAATTCCTGTCGGGCGTCTTCAAGGTCGGTGATCTCGGCACCGCCGGATTCAACATCACCTACCTGACCTACGGCACGATCACGCGAACCGGCACGACCTCCGATCCGCTCGGCACGTTCGAGTCGTTCGACTTCGCCGGTACGCTGTCGTTCGGTACGTCGCTGCGCAAGAACCTCAAGTTCGGTATTTCGCTCAAGATTATCTACTCGCGCCTGTCCGATCAGGGCGCCGGTTCGGAGAAGGGTAAGGGAACCTCGACCGGCTTCGCGGCCGACTTCGGATTCCTCTACCAGCTCAACCCGCGCTTCAACGTCGGTCTGGCGGTGACCAATATCGGCCCGAAGATGGCGTATATCGACGCCGCTCAGGCCGACCCGCTGCCGCATAACCTGGCGCTCGGCGTGGCCTATAAGCTGATTTACACCGATTATCTCCAGCTCCTCGTGACCTCGGAGCTGAACAAGATGCTCGTCGATGTCAACGGCGGATTCAGCCAGGAACTGAAAGAAGTCATTATCAACAGCGGCGCCGAACTCATGTGGAACAACCTGATCGCGCTCCGCACCGGTTACATTTACGACCAGGAAGGTCAGGTCAAGACGGTGACGATCGGCGCCGGTCTCCATCCGATGAACTGGTTGAAGGTCGACTTCTCGTACATTCCGAGCAGCAAGTCGGTAGCGCT
>CAYPYM010000199.1:0-6165 GCA_964414435.1 uncultured Ignavibacteriales bacterium
GGGCGTAAACGAGGTCGATCTGGAGATCGCCGCCGCCGAGCCAACCGACCTTGATCATCACGTTGGCTCCCTGGGTGGCCCGCGATCCGCAGCTGTTGATCATATTGACATAGGGAGTGTTCGGGCTCTGACCGCCAAGCAGAACACCGTCGCCGCCGTCGCCGAAGGTGGTCGGGTAACCGTAGAGATTGAAGTGACCAATCCGCTGGGCGGCCTCGTTGTTCATATCGCTTACGAGCGCGGCATAGATGAAGTTGTAGTTACCGGTCGAATGAACATTGTAAAGATAGTAGTTCACGGTCGGGCAATAGCCGCACCAGGTGGCGGTCGCTTCCTCGATGAAGACGGTGTGAGTCGAATTGCCGTCGGTGTTGTTGCTGTCGCACTCGCCCGGCACCGCGTAGGCCGCACCGTCCTGGTAGTGAGCGTAGAACGGGTTGGACGACGGCGGGTAGGCGTAGGAGCGAATCGAGTCCCGCCGTTCCAGTACCGCGATGGCCATGATATTGGTTTCGGAAATGCCCCCGATGCCGGCGGCGGAGGCGTCCCAGACTCGGCTGAGATGTACCCGGTCGCCGGTAGTCAGCGCGATCGAGGTATCGAGCGCGAAATCGAGGAAGCCGAAGTGATAGCTGGCGTGACTGGCGTCTTTCCAACGGGAGATCGGCTCGACGACGTAAATGCGTATCTTGCCGTTGAAGTCGGCCTGGGCGGACTGCGGTGTGGCGGCCGTGGTGACGACCTCAGGGAGTGAACCGGCGGGGACAACGCTGTAATCGGCAGCGGTCGCCAGAGCCGTCACGCCCAGCAACAGGGCGGCGAGGACTGTCGCAATCAGTCCCAATCTTTTGCAAACTGTCATTCTGTGGCCCTTTCTCGGTAAGTTGTACCAACGTATCAGATACTTCATATCGTCCAATCAAAATCACGGTCGGACCACGACACCGACCGACACCGCTGTCGCATTGTAGCGGTAGGTCGTCGACGTGGAGATGTTGTGCGTGTATTCCAGATTGAGGCTCGGCTCCACGACCGCTCCGCCGGCCACCCGGAACGGGCGCTGCAGGCCGAGGTACAGCCGGGTCATGTAGTCTTTGCGGGCGCCGGCATCCTTCGGTTCGACCCAGCGCAGTTCGGTGACGGAGTAGCCGGGGTAGAGCTCACGCACGAC
Source organism: uncultured Ignavibacteriales bacterium (assembly GCA_964414435.1). Classification (GTDB taxonomy): domain Bacteria; phylum Zixibacteria; class MSB-5A5; order GN15; family FEB-12; genus JAGNLV01. Next base: position 1,172 of record CAYPYM010000199.1, read on the forward strand.
GATCACCTGCTCGATCGTGCGGAGGAAGGTCTTGTCCCAGTATCCGGCTCCGGCCGTGACGATCATGTGCGGCACGGCCAGCGATTTCACCCGGAACTGCACCGCCGATCCATCGAAGAACGACGCCCACGGCGACAGGAAGAACGTGGTCGGGCCCATCACGACGGAATTGTCGACCTTGTAGAACTTCCGATAGGTATAGGTCAGGCTGATTCCGGTCTTGCCGCCGATCGGCCGCGACAGGCGGGGGGAAACGTAAAATGCCGTAAAAGTCCCTTCCTGAAGGAATTCGCTGGGCGAAACCTGGATATCGGGGAAGAACGGATCGGATATCGTGCTGTCGACGGTGGCGTCGATCGACGAAAAGCGGGTCGCGCCGAAACCGGTCTCGATATCAAAGCTGTTCGATCCGAGGAAGGTCAGGTTGGCCCCCGCGAACGCCTCGCCCTGCTGGTAATCGGCGTCGATCGTGGTGTCGCTTTTGGGGTAGCGGTTGGCATTGTACCGGATCCCGGTGCGCAGCCGCAGGCGTGGGAGGAGGGCGTACGACAACGAGACTTTGGCCGTTCCGATGTTCTCATCGAATTCGGAAAACGCCTTGCGATACCGGCGCAGGCTGAAATTGCCGTCCACGTACAAGTTCAGTTTGCTCTCGGGCGCGGTCGGAATCCAGATCGCGCCGAATTGAGCCAGGCCGTTGCTCAGATTATAGAGATTGCCGTAATACGTGTACTCCACACTACTGTTGAGTTGCAGCTGCCCAAGGGGGTAGTAGCGAACGATCGCCCGCGATGTCGAGTGGTTGTCGTCGTAGCCGATGGTCTCGTTGAGCAAATTGTTGGTGTAGCCGCCGTTGAAGTTCAGCTCCCAGTTGAAATCGGCCAGGGCAGACGGAGCCACGAGCGCCGCAGTCAGAAGCAGCGCACAAGCGATTATCATCTTGTGCATAGTCCGTCCCATCAGAAACAGATACCGCCGACACAATGGCCGCCGCTGACATTACCGATGCCGATTCCGTTGCCCGGTCCGAAGTCGTCGCCCGAACCGAATCCTCCGCGGCTGGCCGCGAGGCATTTGAGCAGGCTGAAACGAGAATTGAAACGAACCGAGTTGCTCTGGTGCGTATCCACCGCCGGCGCGGCGCTGAATTCGTCCATGCCGCCGGCGAAGATGCCCGACGACGCGGGGATCGGCGCCGCCGCTTCGGGTGCCGCGGTCTTGTCGGGAATACCGTCGTTGTCCGTGTCGGTCATGAGGTCGTGGAGACCGTCGCCGTCGAGATCAACAAACTGTACTGAATGGGAGGGAGCGGGGTTGACAGGGGCGTTATTCTTCGCCCACGATTGCGAACAACACAGAAGTGTGAAAGTGCAGACCAAAGCTGCAAGGATCTTCACTGTTGGCTCCTTTCACAGCCCAGGCATGCTGCCCGGTAGCATGTCCTCTTGGATGAAATGCAGATATATCCTAACGTAGAAAATAAGGGGAAATTATCCTCTTTCCAAGTTTTTTTCCGAAAATTTCGGACAAAATAGTACACAAATGAGTGCGGATTGAGCGCCGCACAAAAAAACGGCCCCTTCGTGCGAAGGGGCCGTGAAAGGTCAATGACGCGGCTCGATTAGTGAGCGGCGAGGGTGCCGGGCTGCTTCGAGGTCACAGCGGCGCCGTTCGGGTCACCCCACACCAGGTAGTTGATCGAGGACTGGAGCAGACCAACCGTATACTTGGTGTTGTGGATGCCTTCTGAGCGATCCTCTTCGACGAAGATGTAGTTGAAGAGGGCGCCGGCCGAGTCAGCCGAGAAGCTCGTGCCGGAGATCGGCGAGTGAGAGGCAGAGACCATACCGGCAGCCAACAGATCTGCGCCGAGGCTGTCGAGGAGGCCCTGGATTTCGGTTTGAACGCCTTCAACCACACCGTCCCAGTCATAGTCGGCATGGTTGGCCGGGAAGACGGGATCGAAACTGGTGAAGTCGGAGGCCTCGTGGCAGCCGGCCTGACCGCACGCCGAGACGTTCTGGTCGTCGTTCGACGGATCGGCCATGTTCCAGGTGTGACCGCCGACATTGGCCCAGATACCCTTCGGAGCCATATGACAGGTCGGGCAGCCGTTGGTGACCGCAGTCGAGTGGGGCGACTTCTGGTACGTGTAGCCGGAGTACTCGTAGCCGTTGGTGCCGACGAGCATGTCGCCCTGCACGCTGTGGTGCGGACCCCAGTGGCTCGACGTAATGTCGGTCGGGTTGCTGATAAACGTGTTCACATCGGCTCGGCTGTGGTGACACGAGACGCAGAGTTCACCCTGGCCAAGCGCGAAGGTGCCGCCATTCTCCAGGGTGACGGGGGCGTCGACCCGCAGAGTCAGGTTACCGTTGCTGTGCGGGGCATGGCAGGTGAAGCACTTGATGTGCGTGTAATCATCGCCGGCCGCGGTGGTATCATTGATGCGGGCCACGAAACCCTCGTGAGTGTGGCAGCCTTCGCAGGCAGCCTCGCCGTCCAGACTGTTGCGCTCAACAGTGTTGCCGGTGGCGTGCACGGAGACAGCGTATTCGGACTCGGCGTGGATGATGTCCCATTCCTGGTCACTGTGGCAGGTGAAGCAGTTGACCGAGGCATTGGTGTCGGCCAGCTTCACGTCGCCGGTGATTTCCCTGTCGCACCCGGCCACGATAAGTCCCAAGGCAGCCAGGGCCAGCAGCAAGAACTTGACGTTTCTCATTGTTTCCTCCATGGGGAGTTTCTTCTTATTGTGCGTTCTAATGTTCATTTGTGTCTTCGTTATCTTCTCTGCCGGTCGCCTCAGAAAGACTTGACCAGGCTGATCTCATACACGTTGGAAGTATAGTACCGGGTGTAGAGGGACAGCGGCGTGATGTCGCCGAAGTCGTCGAAGTTGTACGCCGCGTACTTGAACTCCAGCTTGTGCTTGGGGATGAACTCCCAGGCGCCGCTGAACCGGACCGTGAAACTCTCGACATCGGCATCGAGCCGGCTGCGCATATAGGTGCCGCCGAACCCGGCCTGAAGACCGTCGTACTGCTTGGTCATCAGGTCGCCGGACAGCACGTGCTCCTCGAACTCGAACAGGCCGCCGTCGTTCTCGTATTTGCCTTTGAAATACGAGTAGGCCGCGCTCAGGTCGCCGTACTTGCCGGAAACGAGGGAGAGGTCGGTGCCGATTTTCAGATAGTCGGCCTTGCTGCCGATATCGTCGTTCTTGACGCTCTTATCCTCGACCGACACGCGCACGGTGCCGTACGTGAAACGGTATTTGGCCGAACCCCAGCCGCGGCTCTGGTCCTGCTGGCCGGTGAGCGGGTGGCCCGCCTCGACGTCCTTGTTCTCGGCGCCGTAGCCGGCCCGGACGGTCAGATCGGTCATCGGCTTGACCCAGCCCGAGACGAGGAAGCCGTTCGTGCGCAGGTCGTACAGGACATCGTCGTTGTTGCGGTGACGGTAGCCGACGGTGATGCCGCCGTAGCCCTTGAAGACCTTGTCGCCGTAGACGGTCGATGAGATGTTGTCGGTCGCAGTCAGGTCGGTGTTGCTGCGGCGGGCGCGATCCCAGATGAAGCTGTAGCGCAGCGACCAGCCGCCCTTGTAGTAGACCCGGGCGCCGCCCCAGAAGGTGTTGGCCAAGAGCGTGTCGGTCCGTTCGGTGAGCCGGTGCTCGTAGTGCTGATAGCCGGCGTTCACGCTGAAGTTCTGGTATTTCGGCATCACGGTGGTACCGGTGACGCGGAAGCGCTTGGTGGTGCGGTCGTTGATCGCACCGGCGACGTTGTCCTGGAACTGCGTGATGCGGTAGTCGAAGGTCGCGAAGGTGCGATCGGCACCGGCCGTGAGGCCGAAGTTATAGTAGCTCTGGTTGAAATCGATCATATTGACGGCATTGGCCAGTTCGCCGTGCTTGTTGATCCGGCCGACCCCGCCATAGAACTTCAGATACTTGTGCGGCTGGAACCACGCATCGGCCATCGTCTGGTTGCGACGGGTGAACTGGTTGCCGTCGAAATTGTAAATCCGGCGGTACTGGTTGTTGCGGAAATTCACTCCGAACAGGGCGCTCTTGGAGACCCCGTAGGTGATATTGCGGTTGTTCATGGTGATGTTCCGCAGGTTTCCGTACATCCGTATGCCGTTGTCCCAGCGGGCGGCGAGATTCTCCAGCGACACACCTACACCCGGATAGATGTTGTAGGTCGGCTGGTACACACCGCGGTTGCCTTCATCGTCGATTACGACGCCGCTGAGTCGGACGTCGCCGCGGAAGGCAGTAGCGGCGTGCAGGCCCGAGGCCAGAACCGAGGCCGCCAGGAGCAGCGCGACGGCATACACAGAGTGACGCTTCATGACTGCCCTCCTTAGTTTTCCACGTTATGGCACCAGCACGAACCCGGGCCGGAGCCGATTTTGGTACCGAGATACGGATCGAGCAGGGCATGGTTGTCGAACGAACCGTGCACCTCGCTGTGGCACTCAATACAGTCATACTGCTGGCCGATCCCGTTGTGCTGCGTCATATGGAGCGCCGGCACCCCGTGGCACTGACGGCAGAGGGTGTTGCCGGTCTGGTTCAGCAGACGCTCGTTCGGGCTCCCGTGCGGGGAGTGGCAGGCGACGCAGCCGCCGCCCTGAGTGGCGAACGAACTGGCCGCGTCGTGTTCGTAGCTGAATGGTCCGCTCTGCTCCGGGTGGCACGAATAACAACGGGCGTTGCCGCCGTGGCCGTAGTCGGGCTCGGCCTCGTTGGTCAGGCCGTGGCAGCTCAGGCAGGTGACGTTGCCGTCGGTCAGGGGGTGGTTGGACACCCGCTTGAACTCGTTGACCACGGCGACGTGGCACTTGCCGCAGAATTCGGTCTTGTCGTCGATCAGCAGCGCCGTCGTGCCGTTGTGAATGCTATGGCAGTTGGTGCAGGCGAGATTCAGCCCGGCGTGGGGATCGAAGCCCGTGTTGTCGAATTCGGTATGCGGCTGGTGGCACTG
>CAYPYM010000200.1:0-6161 GCA_964414435.1 uncultured Ignavibacteriales bacterium
ACGCGGCTGGCTTATGAAGTCTTCGATCAAGATCAGGGCACCAATGACATCTGGGTGTATGATCTCAAACGCAACGTGGCCTCGCGGCTCACCTTCCTGCCGACCTCGGAGATCTGGCCGATCTGGACGCCCGACGGGCGGTACGTCATGTACGCATCCGATCACTCCGGCCGGTTCCAGGTGATGCGCAAAGCGGCCAACGGGGTGGGTAATGCAGTCAGTGTCTATATGCCCGACAGCGGCAACGCCGGACCGGACAATATCTCCCGCGACGGCACCATGCTGGCGGTGAGTGTTATCCAAACGCAGTGGGACATCGCCACCCGCAAGCTCTCGGGCGACTCGGCCGTGACGGCGATCTGCACGTCGCCCTTCACCGAGCGTCGAGCCGCTTTCTCCCCCAACGGCCGCTACATGGCCTATCAGAGCAATGAGTCGGGCAAGTTCCAGGTGTATGTGGTGGAGTTGTCCGAGGCCGGCGGCAAGTGGCAGATCTCGACCGACGGCGGCTTTTGTCCGCAATGGCCGGGTGACGGCTCCGAGCTGTTCTACTACACCGGCGACTACGACTTTATGGTCGTACCGGTAAAGACAGAAGGTGAATTTCAGGCCGGAATTCCGCAGAAGCTGTTCAACCGAACGCCGAATTTCGACGGCTTCGCCCAGCGGCGCTACGCGGTCACGGCAGACCGTCAGCGGTTTCTGCTGAACGCCCCCCGGGTAAGCCGCGGGCGGACCCAGTTCATCCTGGTCCAGAACTGGCAGGAAGACCTCAAACACCGGTAGCGGCATTGACCGCACGTATTCCCTGCACGTTACGCGCATATACCCTGTATGAATGATCTCTGTCGCACGAGTATTGAACTGACCGAAACCAAGCTCTTTTGTGAGGAGTCCGAATGAATCTGAGTCCGGGACAGCATCTAGGCCGTTACGAGATTACCGATGTCGCCGGCGTCGGCGGTATGGGCGAAGTATATAAAGCGCGGGACAGCCGCCTCGATCGCACCGTGGCGATCAAGGTGCTCCCCCAGCGGACATCGCAAAACGCCGACCTGCGGGCGCGGTTCGAACGCGAAGCGAAGGCGATCTCGAGCCTCAACCATCCGAATATCTGCACGCTCTACGACGTCGGCCACGAGGACGGGATGGACTATCTCGTTATGGAATATATCGAGGGCGAAAGTCTCGCCGCGCGATTGACCAAAGGGCCGATGCCGCTCGAGGAATTGCTGCCGGTGGCGGTGCAGATCGCCGAGGCGCTCGACAGCGCTCATCGCCAGGGGCTGATTCACCGTGACCTGAAACCGTCGAACGTGATGCTCACCCGCGACGGGGCCAAGCTGCTGGATTTTGGGCTGGCGAAGCTTCAGATTGAAAACGGGCTGGTCGCAGGCGTGAGTGGGATCACGCAGACGACACCGCTGACCGGCGCCGGGACGATCCTCGGCACCCTCCAGTACATGGCGCCGGAGCAGCTCGAGGGCAAGGAAGCGGACCCGCGAAGCGATATCTTTGCCTTTGGCGCCGTAATATACGAGATGGCCACCGGTAAGCGGGCGTTTGACGGCGGCTCCCAGGCGAGTCTGATCGCAGCCGTGCTCGAGCGCAAGCCGGCGCCCCTGTCGTCGGTGAACGCCCTGGTGCCGCCGGCACTCGAGCGGCTGGTGCAGAAATGTCTGGAGAAGGATCCGGAATCGCGCTGGCAGAGTATGCGCGATCTGACCGATGAACTGCGCTGGGTGAGCCAATCGGGATCGCGGGTCGGGCTACCGGCCATGGTGGCGGCGCGGCGACGGTTCCGGTTTCGGCTGGGCTGGACGGTGGCGACGATTGCGATCGTGGGCTGGGCCGCCTTCGCCGGGCTGTATTTGCTTCAGCCGAAAGTCGAGCCGGAAGTCTCACGCTTTTACATCACACCGTCGCAATCGCTTCGCAGTGTCCAGTGGCCGTGCCTGTCGCCCAACGGCCGCTACGTCTCGTTCCTGGCGAGCGACAGCAGCGGCCGGCAGTCGATCTGGGTGCGGCCGCTGAATTCACTGGATGCCTACCCGCTGCCCGGGACCGAAGGCGCCAGCCGTCCGTTCTGGTCGCCCGACAGCCGATATCTCGGATTCACGGTCAATAGCAAGCAAATCAAGAAGATCCCGGTGACGGGAGGTCCGGCGCAACTGCTCGGCGAAGCGCGAACGGTGTCGGATGGAGCCTGGGGGTCGCAGGGGACGATTCTGCTGGACGGCGGTCCGAGCGATTCGATTCGCCAGATATCGGCCGGGGGCGGACCGGTGACAGCAGCCACGACGCTTGAGTCTTCAGAGGGCGAGACCTCCGATGCCTGGCCGTGGTTTCTTCCCGACGGGAAGCACTTCCTCTTTCTGGCCGCGAGTGACTCGACCGGCGGAAGCGCAGCAAGGCACAGCCTGTTGAAAGTGGGCGAACTGGGTTCGATGGAAACGAAGACCCTGTTCGCCGTGGACTCCCGAATTCAGTACGTTGACGGGTATTTGCTGTATGTGAGCGATGGCATCCTCCTGGCACAGCCCTTCGATCCGGACAAACAGGAGGTTACCGGCGACCCGACTCCGCTGGCGGAGAAGTTGCGATCGGACCGGATTGGGCTCACCTACTTCTCGGCGTCGGATAACGGTACGCTGGTTTTTCAGCAGGGCGCCCAGGTATCGCAGAGTGAGCTGGTCTGGCTCGATCGGACCGGAACAGAAATCGGTAAGGTCGGCTCGCCGGGGCCGTACGGCGACATTGCCCTCTCCCCCGGTGATTCGATCCTCGCGTACGGACTTCTTGATTCCCAGCAGGGGACCGATGACATCTGGGTGCGTGACCTCAATCGAAACGTCTCCTCTCGCCTGACCTTTGATCCCGGCAACGAGCTCGCGCCGATATGGACGCCGGACGGTCTCAATCTCGTGTACGCATCGAACCAGAGCGGCCGCTATCAGGTGATGCAGAAGGCGGCCAACGGAATGGGGGAGGCCATATTGGTGTTCGCGCCCGACAGCGGTGACGTCGGCCCGTGCGACATCACTCGCGACGGCCGCCGACTGGCTGTAAACTACTATCTTACGAGCTGGGATATCGAGATTCGGAATCTGTTCGGCGATTCAGCGGTAGCCAAAGTGCGGACGTCGCCATTTAATGAGTGGGCGGCCTCACTTTCACCTGACGGCCAGTACATGGCATACGTGAGCAATGAGTCGGGCCGGAACCAGATCTATGTTGTCGAGCTGTCGCAAAAGGGGGGAAAATGGCAGATTTCGACCGATGGCGGATTATTGCCGCAGTGGTCCCGTGACGGCAAGGAGTTATTCTATTACGCGCACGGTTCCAACTTCATGGTCGTTCCGGTGAGTACGGCGAACGGGTTCAGAGCCGGGCAGCCCCAGAAGCTGTTCTCGCACCCGATCAATACCGACGGGTTGTCCCAATGGCGGTATGCGGTGTCGGCCGACCGTCAGCGGATACTGGTCAACTCACCTGGCCAGTCCACCGGCAGCACACAGTTTATCCTGGTCCAGAACTGGGCGGAAGACCTGAAGCATCGGTAGCAGTCGGGGCCGGAGCGACGGCCCTCGCCTATACCCCCTCATCGGCCCGACCGGGGCGCAAATTCGCCGTTGCGCCGAGCCCTAAATCACCGTAATTTTATCAGTTAAAGCGAAAGTGGCGGAATTGGCAGACGCGCTGGACTTAGGATCCAGTTCCGTACGGAGTGGGGGTTCGAGTCCCCCCTTTCGCACATGACGATCGTCGGCCCGGGATTTCTCCTGCATCCGGGGAACCCGGTTGTCCGTACGATCATTGCAGCAGGTGGCGGCGGTGCGTTCCGCGTGGAATGGCGCCGCCCGGTCAGGCCAGTACGGCCCGGGAGTGACCGGCCGGACAGCGCCGCAACGAATGTGAAAGGTGCGTTTGTGAAAGTCGAAGTGAAGGAAGTCGAAGAACTGGTGCGCGAGCTCGCGATCGAGGTCGAACCGGCCCAGGTTACCGAGAAGATGGAATCGAAATTCGCCGAGGTCCGCCGGAGCGTCACGCTCAAGGGATTTCGCAAGGGGCACGCCCCGATGGATGTGATCAAGCGGATGTACGCCGACGAGGTCAAGTCGGACGTGCTCGAAGAGATCATGAAGGCGACCTATCCCCAGGCGGTCCGCGAGAAAGAACTGCACGTGGCGGCCGCGCCGGAGATCACGGCGTTTAATCTCACCGATGACGGCGGGCTGGCCTACACCGCCCGGGTCGAGGTGATGCCGAAGATCGAGACGGTCAGCTACGACAATCTCGAGATCACGACAGTCGATATCGACGTCAAGGACGAAGAAGTCGAGCAGGCCTCGAAACAGGTGCAGAAGTCGTTCGCGGAGCAGCGGGTGGTGACGCGCGAGATCCGGGAGAACGATATTGTCGTTGCCGACCTGAAGAAGACCTACGATCCGCAGAATGCGATTCAGGACGACTATTTCGCCGACGCCCTCATCGACCTCTCGAATCCGGTGACGGTGAAGGAATTCCGCGAGCAGCTTCCCGGCCTGAAGACCGGTGATTCGAAAGAGATCGAAGTCAAGTACGACGACGACTATTCCGACAAGGCGTTCGCCGGCGCGACGATCAAGTACGAGGCGACGGTGAAGGAAGTGCGCGAGGAGATCGTCCCGAATTTCGACGACCACCTCGCCAAGAGCACCGGGCAGGCCGAAACGGCGCTGGAACTGAAACTTCGAATTCGCGACGATCTCCGTCACCAGAAAGAAGACGAACTCCGTCGGCTAAACAAGAACGAGGTGATCGGCCAGATTTGCGAGAACAACAAGGTGCCGGTGCCGAACGGACTCGTGAACGAGTATCTCGACGCGATGGTCGAGGACGTCAAGAAGAACAACCCCGAGGTGGACGAGGCGCAGGTGCGCAGTTCGTACCAGGGGGTGGCGACGACGACGCTGCGGTGGAACCTGCTGTACAACCACATCGCCGAGACCGAGAATATTCAGGTTTTGAAAGAGGATACCGACAAGGTGATTAAGCGCTTTGCCGAGAACTACAGGATCTCCGAGGAGCAGGCGGCCCAGGCGCTGCATCGCTCCGGCAAGACGTCCTCGATACGTGATACCCTGATCGAGGAAAAAGTGCTTGATTTCCTTATCGGCAAGGCGAAGGTTGTCAAACGGACACCGGATGAAACCGTCACAAAGGATTGATGTAGAATACAGGTGAAAGGTACCATGGACGAGCATATCTCCGGAAATTACTACGTACCGGTGGTGGTCGAGCAGACCGGCCGGGGCGAACGCGCGTACGACATCTACTCGCGCCTGCTCAAGGATCGAATAATCTTTATCGGCTCGCCGATCGACGACAACGTGGCCAATGTCGTGATTGCCCAGCTGCTGTTTCTGGCGGCCGAGGATCCGGAAAAGGACATTTACATTTACATCAACTCGCCGGGCGGATCGGTGACGGCGGGGATGGCCATATACGACACGATGCAGTTCATCAAGCCCGATGTCGCCACGACCTGCATGGGCATCGCGGCGTCGATGGGCGCGTTCCTGCTTGCCGCCGGCACGAAGGGGAAGCGCGCGGCGCTGCCGAACAGCCGGGTGATGATTCACCAGCCGCTGGCCGGTACCCAGGGACAGGTGTCCGATATCGTGATCATGACCGAGGAATTCACGAAGACGAAAAAGCGCCTGAACGATCTGCTGGTCAAGCACACCGGTCAGCCGCTGGAACGGATCGAAAAAGACACCGATCGCAACCGTTTCATGTCGCCCGACGAGGCCCGCGATTACGGCCTGATCGACAAGGTCTACGAGAGCTGAGCCCGTTCGAGCCGTGAAGAGGATGACACCGCGCCGCTGAAGGACGGCGGCGCTTGAGCCAGGAAGGATACAGGGGACTATGTCGGGAGACTCAGACAAACCACGTCGGCCGCAACGCTGTTCGTTCTGCGGCAAGCCGGCCAGCCAGGCCAAACGGCTGTTCTCCGGCTACGAATCATACATCTGCAACGAGTGTGTCGAACTCTGCAACGACCTGTTGCAGTCGTCGCCCGATGTCGCCGCGCCGGAGGAGATCCGCGATGTCCCCCCGCCGGCCGAGATCAAAAACTATCTCGACCAGTACGTGATCGGCCAGGAGCACGCCAA
>CAYPYM010000201.1:0-6106 GCA_964414435.1 uncultured Ignavibacteriales bacterium
CCCGGATCATCGGAAGAAAATGTCGTTTCCCAGTACCAGGCCGGCACGTCGGCGTAGGCCCGCTCTGTCGAGAGTGACAGCACGCACTGGCGCACCAGAAAGGGGTGGGTGTTTTCGGTCAGTCGGAACTGGCTCCACGGCAGCGGTGAATCCGAAAGCTCCTTCACCGTCACGAGCACATTGTCGGTATATTCTATCTCACAACCCGAGGCTCGATAGCATCCTTCGGCGGAATGCAACTTGCGGGTCGGTTCCTCGGTATAGCGCAGGAAGACCCGCTCACCGGGTCTGCCGTCTACTGCGAAATAGCCGGTAGCGCCGGGGAAATCGGCGTAGAAATCTCTCTCGCCGGCGGTCATGGCCACGGGGGTGAGGCCGGCGGACCGAAACGTGCCGATGAAGTCGTACTCTACGTGCCGAACCGTGGCCGTGGTTCCGCCGTGAAAGAAGGGAACCAGCAGAACAACCGCGCAGGTGATAAGGTACACCAGTTGTTTCATGCCGTTGACACTTCCTTTCGCAATCGTCCGGGCGCGCCCAACCAATGCACAGTTGCGGCGACAAACAAAGCGATAGTAATCAGGAAGGCGACGGCCCCGATCGCAGTGTGCATCGGGTGAGACTCCACCCCCTGGTGAAAGCGATACATGAACAACAGCGATGTCCGAACAATGTTGTAGGCGATACCGGCCACGCCGGCGACACTCAGGGTGAGCAGCAGCCGAGGCCATCGATGGCGGAGTACGAGCGAGAGCAGCGCGCCGGCAATCATGAACGCCCACAGGCCGAGGACCCCACTGCAGGCGGTGTCGACTTCCAGCGGATGGGTCTGGTAGATCAGGGTCGTGCCCTTGACCGTGACACCGTAGGCCGACAACAGCATTCCGGCAGCTTCGGCTGAGACTCGTCGAAAGGGAAAGCCGATGACGAACTGGAGGGCCATTTCGACCGGAAGCGTCAGCGGCAGCAGCGCGAGGTAGGCGACCCGGCCACGGGACCGATCCGGCGGTAGCGCCGCCAGAAGCACGCAGGCAAGCGTGAGCGTGGCCAGCACCTGGCTGCCGAGCGGCGGGAGGCTGCCGTACGAACCGGCGTACACGATCAGGCCGCCCCACGCCGCGATCAGAAATCCGGGAGAGCCGCTGTCCCCGCCGCTGAGATGCCGCTGTTCCCCGACCCACCACCCGCAGAGGAGGACAAACATCACCAGCCCGATCGGGAAGTTAGTCAGCCCGAATTTTGCCTGGCGGACCCAGGCGGGCCAGAGGGCGAGCGCGGTCAGCGGTACGGCCCAGCGGGCCTGTGCTATCGTAATGCGCCGCATTCCGCTCGTCTCTTTCTCCAATAGGCAAACGCGGTTACGGCGAGCGCGAGGCTGAGCAGGAGATAGAACTCCGGCTCCGGAATCTTCGGGATATTCTCGGCGCCCACCGACGGGTCAAGATCGGCCGCCCGGTACTGCGACTGGCTCTCGAGTACGACTGCGCCGCTCACCGGCGTGACCAGCCGGCTGACAAGCGCCTGGTGCTTCAGGTCCGCCGGCACCTTGCCGTGTGCATACCAGTCATTCATGATCTCGGAATACAGGAAGAGGCGGTAGGGATGCGACATCCCGACGGTGTCCGCCTGCGTGAACGCAAACCCGGAGGATGGCTGCCCGCCCAGCGGAATCTGGCCGTCGGCGACGGCATACTGTTCCGATGCGATCGCGACAGCCGCATGCACATCGTCCGCGAAATTGCCGGTCGGCGCGATCGGCTTGAACCAGCGCATATAGGTGAGGTCGGACACGAGGCTGTTGATCTCGCCCGAAACTGCAACGCAGGTGACGACGATGTGATCATCGCCGCGCCGAAGCGTCTGCTCGAGCGCCAGATCGTCCCTCACGGCCGACGGGAGGGAACCGTGCAGCCAGACGATCGGGGCCTTCTTCGATCGGGCGTCGCTGATTGCCCTGACCAGCGCCGGGCAGGGATTCACGCCGCCGTGGGTACTCTGGTCCGCCATGAATTCGCCGAGGTCCTGTTTCCCGTCCCAGACCGAGTAGCCGAACGGATGGGCGACAATAACCGCCGAAAACGGCATCGAGGACCATTGCAAATCACCAAACCGATCGAAGACGTCGTCGCGGCCGTCGACCACGAGCACCGGCGGATTCGTGATACTCTTTTCACCCAGACGCGTGAGCGTGAGGGCGCCGTTGTCGAAAACGTACTGCTGCGGGGTATCGGTGTCGAACTGGAAGAAGGTGTCGAGCCGACTCAGCATATCGTTGGACAGCGTGAGCTGATGGCCGGCGTCCTGTTCGTCGGTCCCCGCTACGACCGCTCGCCCGGTCGCGTCACCCTCGACCCAGATGCTGTGCTGGAGATTGTCCGGGATGTCGAAATTGGTTTCGATAAAGCGCGGCACTTGCAGTTTGCCGTCGACCAGCGGACAGGTAATTCCGAGGCGGACTTTCATCGAACTCTGAGCCGGAACCGGGAAACACTGCAGTTGGACCTGATCAGGACCGATCATCGTCACGAGCAGCGGATCGCGCCGCCGCTGAACTATCTGCTTGTAGACGGAACGCACGTGCGCGGTTGTGCCGTAGGCAGCCTCGCGTTCCTCGCCATCGACCCAGAGGCTCGCTTTCGAGACAACCGAGTAGAGCGGTAACTGTATCGCCGCCCTCGCTTCCTTCCGGTCGGCTGTCCGGTTGTCGAACACCATCGTCCACTCGTAGTAGCCATAGCCGTCGGCCGTCTTCACCCGGGCGTCGAGAGCCGATTCACCCAGTTCGAGACCCTGCTGGCGCTTCCCGATCACGGTGGAACCACGGTCCATGTCGAACTCCCATTCGGCCGGTCCAAACAGGCTCTCGGACTTTTTGGCAATTCCGGGACGGGTTCCGTAGATGTAATAGTAGGCGTCGCGGAGGCGTCCCGAATCGTAAAGCTCGGTTCCGAAGAAGTTGGTGTGGATTTCAAAACTCCGCCATCGCAGTTCCTCCGCGCTGGTGAAGTGATCGAGCACCGCGAGGCCGGTGTAGCGGGTGGTGACGTTGTCCGATTCAAGCAGCGAATCGCCGATTTTGATCATGATCGGGTTCCACCACAAGATCAGGAGGACCGGGATGAGGAGCGGTAGCGTGCGGAGAACCCGCGTTCTCCGGCTCCGGGAAATTTCTTCGGGGAGCCACCGACTCCAGTCATGCAATATCGAAATCGCGGCGGCGAACAGAAAATACGGCACCAGTCCCATGATGCCGATTCCGAGTCCGATAATCCCCAGCACCGAAATCCAGGAGATCGGCAGAAACCAGATCGAGTAGGCGATCGACAGGATAAGCGCATAGCTCACACAAATCGAAGCCACCCGGCCCCGCGCCGGAGTGTAGGGCTGAGAGATGAGGTACAGGGTGACCGACAGGCTGATCGGGATCAGATAGAACGCCACCACGTGCAGCAATGTCGGGAGCGGATCGAAGAATAGATTGGTGCATATCCGCAGCACCAGTTCAATTGTCGGCGCCGCAAATCCCAGCGCGATTGCAACGGCCACTAAAGTCCTTCGCATAAACTCCTCCCTTCGTCAGCGGTTCAAGCCCTGGATCAGGGATTCAAGCGCTTCGAGATGCTCCTGAAACGCCTTCCGGCCCGGATCGGTGAGTGAATACGACGTGTTCGTCTTTTTTCCGATGATTCTCTTTTTGACTTTCAGGAACTTCAGTTTCTCCAGCACCGAGATGTTGCTCGACAGGTTGCCGTCGGTTACCCCGAGCAGCTGCCGCAGGGTAAGAAAATCGACCGACTCGTTGACCATGAGGGCCGACATGATACCCAGGCGGGTCCGGTTCTCGAACACCCGGTTAATCTGGTTGATGATCTCTTTCATCGCTCGTACTTGAAATACATCAGGGTGCCGTAGACGAGGGTGGCGACGCCGAAGCCCGCGGCCCACAGGATCAGGCCCGCCTGATACCAGAAGGCAGCCACGATGCCGAGGGCCATTTCAGTCACGCCGAGCCAGAACATGTCCATCGGCACGAACCGGCCGGCACTCAACAGCGCCAGCCCGAAGAAGAGCAGCATCGCCGGGCAGACCAGTTGGATCTGGCCCTGGTACGCCAGCGCAATCGTGAACAACCCCCCGGCGATCAGGGGGAGAAACAGGTGCACGGCAAAACGCCGGGCAACACTCCCCCAGATCGTCTGACCCTTCTGCTGTGCTTTTCGGATTGTCAGGGCGAACGCCGTGAGAAGCGTCACGGCCAGGGCGAGGGCGGCCACGACGACGAGGAAAATCTGGAGGCTTCGATCGGAACTCAGCCGGCGCAGGGTGAGGTCGTCCAGAAACAGCGCATTCAACCGGACCGATACCACCGCAAATGTCAGCAGCCCGAACAGACCCGCCATGACCCCCGAGAGGCCGGTCAGGGACATGAAGGTGGTGGACCGCTCCATGATCGACCGAATCTGGTTGATGCTCTCCAGGTGATCGCTGGAATTACTCATATTACTCCCGAAGTCAAAGTACTTTGAATTTCAAAGTCAATATATGACCTTTTTACGCCTGCCCCTACAACTTTGTTTCCGATTTTCGGTTGAAAAGAGATAAAGTCCTCGAAAATGGAGCTATCTCATTGATTGGCAATGTGGTACCTGCCCAGTTCCGGCAGACAGGGAATTACTCCAACTGTAACTCCCGCCCGACGTACCACCCTTAGAGCGGCCGGCGGCCAGGTAGTTGGGCTCTTCCACGGACAGCGGGCCAGGAGCAAAGGAGAAATCAGATCATGGCTGAATCAATCGACCGAAAACAGACGGGGAGTGCCGCCGGCGAGGGGTCGGACGCGATGTTCGCCGCCCCGGCGTATCACCAACTCCTCTTCGAGAATGATCGAGTGCGGGTGCTGGACACGGTGATCGAGTCCGGAGATACTGTCCCGCTGCACACGCACCGCTGGCCGAGCGTGATGTATGTGATGAGCTTCAGCGACTTTGTCCGCTACGATGCCGATGGCAATATCCTGCTCGATTCGCGCACGCTCGATTCGAAACCGAAACCGGGTGAGGCGATGTGGTCACCGCCGCTTGGACCGCACACGCTCGAGAACGTGGGGACGGGTGAACTCCGGGTAATCACGGTGGAGTTGAAGGGCGACTGAGGGAGCACGGATCCGGCCGCAAGGATCTGCCTTGCGATTGTTTGTCCGGGGCCTGCGCCGCGTTTCGTGATCCGCCCAAAGTCGGTGGCGCCGGCCGGGTGCACGCGTTATAGTGTCGGTCAGCATGAACTCACGCATCATGTACATCGAAGACAAGTCGGCCGGCCTCTCCGGCCCGGCGCGGATCGGGCGGGTCAGCTTCTCCAAAACGGGAAAGACACTCCGGTACCGCGATATGACATTCGAGAGCCTCAAGGGCGACGGGTACAAGGCCAATTATCGGGAGATCGGCAGCGGCCACCGGTACTGGATCTCCGGTCCGCGCAAGGACGGCCGCGACCGTCTCTACGGCGAGCGGGTGCCGATCGAGATCGATGAGGATGTCCGCGAGGAGTACTGGACCGTGATCCGGGGACTACCGGGGAAAGTGAGCTGCACGTCGTATTTCTGATTCGCCACCTTGTACGTTGAACCATTCAATCCGGTTACGCTTTCTGCCGTCGCCGGTCGCGACTTTTCCCACAGAAGCTTAATTCCCGCCGTAGTAAGTGAAACCGAGAGATCGAGAGGAAGAACCGTGACTGTCCGAACCGCCGAACTATCGCCCTCCGCCTACGCCCGCCTCGCCGGATCGAGCTACCTGCTTATCATTATCGCCGGCATCTTCGCCGAGTTCATCATCCGCGGCGGACTGATCGTCCCCGGTGACGCCGCCGCCACCGCCGGCAATATCGCCGCATCGGAATCGGCGTTCCGGATCAGTCTGCTCGGCGATCTCGTCATGCTCGCCTGCGATATTATCGTGGCGATGGCGCTGTATGTCCTCCTCCGACCGGTGAGCCGGGGGCTGGCCCTGCTGGCAACCGGGTTTCGGCTGGTGCACACCGCCGTCTACGGCGCCAACCTGCTGAATCTCGGGCTGGTCGTGCTCGTGCTCAACGGCGGTCTGCCGGG
>CAYPYM010000202.1:0-6073 GCA_964414435.1 uncultured Ignavibacteriales bacterium
CCAGGATCGTCATGAGCGGGTTGCTGATTTCATGGTAGAGGGTACCGGCGGTGATCTTGATCAGGTCGACATTCGGCTGCCGCTTCCCTTTCAGGGTCAGGCGTCGGGCCGACGGCGGAAGCGGGTGGAGCCGGCGGATTCGTTCGGCGACCCGAGCCGGTGCTTCGTCGTCAACCGGTATCGCCTCAAGCCCCTCTATATCAAGCAATACTTTAGATATTGCCTTAAAGTCATTATTGAACAGCAGAATAATATATGCTCTCGGCAGGCTCTCTTGAATCGTGCGGACGAGTTCTTCGGTCTCCCGGCGCGAGTCGATCGGCTCGATAACGACCACATCGAACGCGCGTTTGTGAGTGAAGTCGCGGGCATCCTCGGGCGTATGAGCGACCTGCGGCGTGATTTCCGGAAGCGCGCCGGCGAGCGCCGCTTTCAATTGTCCGGTCAGGGTGGGCTCGGATTCGACTATGAGAATGACGGGATGGGTGTTCACCACGGCACCGCAAGAGCTTAATTGTTGGGCAGACGGCAAACGGCACTGGCGCCCGATTCGCTCACCTTGCTTTCGAGCCGGCCGCCCAGCGATTCGATCAACAGTGCGGCGGCGCCGAATTCGATCGTGGGATCGGGGGGGTCGAGGGCGACGGGTGTCTCCGAATCGTCCTTGCCGGACTTCTTGCCCGACGGCGCGCCGGCGGTCCAGGCAAAGGTGAGCGAGTAGTCGAGCTCTCCGGAGTCCGACGTTATCGAGACTTCGACCTTGTCCGCCCGGCTCGATCGGACTATCGCGGCCAGAAGGTTCTCTATCGCGATTTTGAGGCAGCCGCGCCGCGACTGAATTTTGCCGAGCGTGCGGAAGTCGCAGGTGAACTTGATGAGCGGGAAACGGCGGGTGACGCCCGAGACGGCCTCGTTCACGACCAGGGTCAGGTCGACCCGGCCGACCGGTTCGGCGGCGGTCTGCGCGGCGGCAACGTCGTTGAGATGATCGAGGTGGGCCGAGGTATCGGCAAGGACGGAATCAATCAGTCCGGCCGCGGCGGCGCCTTCTTCACCGAGTCTCTTCTTCCCCAGTTCCTGAAACACCTCGGCTTTCTCGCCCGCTTCGCGAAGCCGTCCGCGAAGGCTTTCGGTCACGCCGGCCCAGAAGGTGCACGAGCGTCCGGCCAGATCGGCGCGCGACCCGGAGGGAACGACCGCCACGAAGGCGCTGAGATCGTCGGGGGTGTCGGTCAGCGCCAGGTAGTGGATTCGGGCGCTGCGACCGTCAGGGAGCACGACTTCGAGCGGCGCCGGCGGAATTTCTTTGGCGTGCGTTGCCGGCTGGAGATAGTCGAGCACGCTCTGGGCGGCCGAATCGCTTTCGTCGCGGTGCAGCAGAAGGGCGAAATCGCTCAGGTCGCCGTCGAGCTCCTCGACCTCGAGAAGTTGGGCGAGGGTCGGATTGTAAATGACAATGCGTCCGCGGCTATCGCTGCTCATACAGCCGACCTGAAGGCCGTCGAGCAGACCGACCGAGAACTTGAGGTTTTCGTCGTCGAGTTCCTCGCCCGGGGTCCGCGGCGGAGCGATCAGGAGTTGGGCAAGATCAAGAGCAAAGCGGGAGCGGTCGGCGCAGGCCTCGGACTCAAAATCCTCGACATCATCTTCGAAGACCAGCCGAACCAGGTAGCGGGTATCTTCGTCGAACGAAAGGCAGCCGATCATCTCGTTGGGCGCGGCGTTTTCTTTTTCGATCGCGATTCGGACCGATTCCTGGTCGGTGAAGTCGTACCGACGGCCGGTGCGAGCAACCTCACGGTGGAGTTCGCCCGGTTCGGAGACGCGGGCGAAACTGAGATTGGCGTCGTCACCGTCGACCGCGCTGCTCCGGTGTTCCAGTTTGTCGCCGGCGATGATGTAGGCGCAGGCCTGACGAGCGCCGGTGAAATCGCGGAGGTGCCTGAGGAATCCACGCCAGTCGGCGGCGATGTCGGCCTCGGCGAGATATTCGGCGAGGCGGCGATACGGCCCGGCGTCGGCGGGCGGGCCGTCGACAGCGGCGGGGGCCCGGTCGGGGTTGATGATCCACTGGAAATTGACCGGGTTGCCGGCGTTGAAATTGAGGCAGACGACCGCGCCGGCCTCGACCGGCGTGCCGTCGGCAGCCATGATCGTGATATCGAGTGCGTCGTAGAAGATTTCGTAGTGGTTGCGGCGATTGAGGAGTTCCCGCACGAGATCGGCCGAGGCGGGTTCGAGGTAGTCGGCGAATGGTTTGCCGAACAACTCTTCGCGCGGGTGCCCGAGGAGCTGCTCGGTGCGATCGTCGATAAAAACGAAACGCCCCCGGAGATCAACTTTGCAGACGGCGCAGCGGGTGACGACGCCGGTTCTGGTGGTCGGCTGCGTGCGAGCGGTCATGCGGTCCGATAGTCAGTTGGTTTTGAGCACTTTGACAATCGCGGTGGTCTTGGTGGTGGATACGACGGCCACGTAGACCCCCGAAGCCACCGTCTCGCCCGCCGCGTTTGTTCCATTCCATCTGATGATACTATCGGACGTTACGGGTGAATTGTTGACTTGCTCCCAGACAGTTTCCCCGGCCGTATTGAAAATAGTCACCGAACGCCACTCGCCGGCGGCGCCGGAGACGTAGATCGCGACCTCGTTCCGAAACGGGTTGGGTGCGGCTATAATAGCGGCCCGCGAGGATGATCCGGTCTCTACCAACAGGTAGGTCGTATCGACAAAGTAGCCGACATCGGCGGTAAGCCCGATCGTGGTCACCGGCGCGGCGGCACTGTCTCCGGTTATATCGAGCCGGCCGGTGCCGTCGCCGTTGTCGGTGAAACTGATCCACGACGGCAGATCGAACGCACCGAGCGTCGGAACGACCCGGCTGCGACCGGCGGTGAGAACCGTCTGGGTAATACTGTTTCCAATTGAAACACTAACCCGCCGGGGAATATCGAAATGAATGATGTCGGCGGTTTTGACCGCATCGAAAAGGCCCCACCCGAAATCATTGTTTGGATTGTCGGCGAGATTGCCCGAGGCGTGGATGAGGTCGCGGAGTTCGGCAGCGGTCAGGGTGGTGTCGTGCTCGAGCGCGAGCGCACAGCAACCGGCCACCTGCGGGGCGGAAAAAGACGTACCGGAGCCGTAAGTCCAGCCGGTCGGCGCGGCGGAAAAGACGTTGACCCCAAGGGTAACGATATCCGGTTTGATGCGGCCGTCGGAGGTCGGCCCCGGCGATGAAAACGGCGCGATAACCGAATCGAACCGTACCGCCCCGACCGCGATAACGGAGTCGCCGTCGGCCGGAAAATCGATATGGCCCCAGGCGGTCCCGCGCTCATTGCCGGCGGAGTTAACGACGAGGATGTTCTTCGAGGCGGCAATTTCGGCCGCGAGCGTGATCGCCGCCGTGTGACCGTTGAGATCGGCAAAGGTGTAGCCGGTCGTATCCTGAAAGGTGATGTAACCGAGTGACGACGAAATGATGTCGGCGCCGGCCGAGTCGGCCCACTCCGAGGCGAGAATCCAGTTCGTTTCCTCGATCTTTATCTCGGTGCCGTAGCAGGAGATCTCGGTCTTGGCCAGCAGATAATCCGCTCCCGGCGCGGTGCCGACCAGGGTATCCGGGACATAACCGGCCATCGTCCCGAGCGTCAGTGTGCCATGCCAGTTCTGGCGGCGGTTTACGGCATCGTCGGTACAACCCGGCTCGTCAACCGTGGCGTCGCCGTTGATGAAATCCCATGTCGCGACAATACTGGCCGAATCGAAAGCGCGGTGATAAATGTCGAAGCCGCTGTCGAAGACGGCGATCTTCACCCCCTGCCCGGTCAGACCGGCATCGTGCAGCTTGATGTCGTTGACGAAGCGATTCTGGGGGTAGCTCAGTCCGTACGGAAGGGTGGCAGTCTGCGACGGCGGCATCCGCCCCGGTGAGACGGACTCCTCGGGACGTGGCGCCCGAAGGGTGCGATCGAGATCGATCGCGGCAATCGACGGCAGCGTGGCGAGGTTTGCGATCTGGGTCGCGTCAGCTTCGACAATGATCGCCTTAAGCCAGCGCGAGACGCCGTGAATCGTCACCCCGCTCTGACGCACCGCGTCGACCACCGACTCCCGCACCGGATAATCGTAGCGATCAAGAGACGCCGCTCGCCCGTCTCCCCGCGCGCGACGTCTCAGCGCCGCTTCACTGAATGCCACCGGCCGATCCGCGACGCCGGTTGAATCGACGTAGAGTATAACGCGCTGGAGTGCGGATGCGCCGTCGGTAGCGACCGCCTCGCTCACGCGCGGGCTTATTCGGGCCGGCTGAGCCGGCGATCCGGCCAGAGCAAGCACCGGGAGGAGTACGGAGATGAGCGCGGTGATTATCAGTCGTGCCATCGGCGGTTCCTGTCAGTCGCAAACGCCGGAAACAGCGTGGCCGGCGGCTTGTAACGGAACTTGGTTCGATAGGCCCGGCGGTAATTGTTGGTCCGGTTGAAATCGGGCAGGCGGTGTTCGGGATCGAGCACGACCTCGGTAATGGGCCGCGCACTGAGATAGTCGATCGTAGTGATATCCCCCGAGGCGGGATGCGCCTGAATCGTCACGGACGTATAGGTCGTGTCCTGGCGGTCATCGACGTAACCGATGTCGATCGGCAGGTCGATCGGGCTGTTCTGGAGGATCTCGCACGACACCGAGTAGCCCTGATCGGTCTTCCTAAACGAGGCCTTCGCAATCGTGATATCAAGCGAGTCGAGCAGCCAGGCTGCCTGCGAGAGAGTCGGCAGCACTACCGGGTCGGCCCGTTGTGCCAGCAGCGCGGCCAGCGTATCGGCCGGCGGGTGGTCATAGCGGAAGCTGTCGGCGTAGTCGCGGAGGGCACCCCAGACGATACTATCGTCGGAGAAGGCGCGACAGATGCGGAGCCACCCCGGGATCGTACGCACGGCCAGTTCCGTTGAAACCGAGTCTTCGAATTTGAGATCGTCCCGCCACGAGCGATACTGGTCGAGAAAATAGAAGGTTGTTTTGGAATCATCAGGAGCGCCAAGACTCATCGCCACGTAGCAGGCGAGGCCCTCATCGAGGAGTCCCCCGCCGGGCCGGACGACCGGAGCCGGACGGGAGAACCAGAGCTGTGCGACACGAACCGCTTCGATCTCGCGCAGGGCGTCGCCGTTTTTCTCATTGTACGGGAGAAAAACGATTGAAGCATCAACCGCCGAGGCATCGTCGAGCGGGGCCGGAGCAACTGTCAGATGATCATGTGGCGGCCCTCCGAGTGAGTCGGTGTAGGCTTTCACGAACCGGGCGGCATCGGCCGCGATTGTGCCTTGCCACCGCTTCTTCTGCTGCTCGCCGTAAGCGACCTGAATCGGTACGCTGTCGGCTTCAGCGCGATCGTAGATGAAATCTCGATGGAGAACTACCGGGAATCCGGTCTGGTTTCGAGACTTGACGAAGAACTTCTTGATGCCTCCTTCGAATTGCGGCATGTACCTCTTCCCGCCCGGGATCTGACTGAAATTGGCCATGATATCGACCTGAACACTGTCGTCGGGTGACGGTACCAGCCCGAAATGCATCTTGTCGTT
The DNA here is from genome assembly GCA_964414435.1 of uncultured Ignavibacteriales bacterium. Taxonomy (GTDB): domain Bacteria; phylum Zixibacteria; class MSB-5A5; order GN15; family FEB-12; genus JAGNLV01. The sequence continues at coordinate 5,586 of CAYPYM010000202.1, forward strand.
GATCAGCTCGCCCGGAAAAGCGGCCGACCAGCTCGAATCGACTCTCACTTCCACGTTAAAATCGGCGAACTCGCGGATGCTCGAGTCGGGCTGCTCCGGATCGGGCGGTTGCCAGCCGTCGGAAGTGCGGGCGCAGATCTCGGGAAACCAGTGCGGCAGAAAGAGGCCGTCACGCTTGTCGAAGCGATTATCGGGCGAGAGTCGCGACCGGAACGAAAGAAAAAACGAAGCGTTCCCCTGAGGTGGGACGCCGCCGGGAATTGTCGCCCAGAGCAGGATGCCGTCGTAGCTGAGGCTGTCGCCCCGAATCGGCGCGCCGTGGTAGAGAAGCGAATCGATGTGGCAGTAGGGTCGACCGAGACTGTCGCCGGTCAGGGCGGTGTCGTTGAGATCGAGGGCGAAACAGATCTGCGGGAGGGTGTCGAAGGAGTCGTTGCGGTAATCGATATCGATCGCCCCGTTCACCAGGAGGGATTCGGGATCGAACG
>CAYPYM010000203.1:0-6059 GCA_964414435.1 uncultured Ignavibacteriales bacterium
GTACGGACGCGGGTCGGAGTAAGATTTGAACTGCTGGATGGAACTGCGGGGATCGTCGAAAAACCACGGCAGGTAGATGTAATAGTCGTTGATATTGGTATACGCCTGCTCCTCCATCCAGACCGCCGACATCTCCATCCAGTAGCGCGCGACGAAGTTGTCGTTGTAGATCTCGGCCTCGGTGAAATCGATTCCGAACTGCACCGAGTGGAAATATTCGTGCGCCGCCGTGACCCGGACAGCGTCGAGCGGACGATCGGCATACTGCGGCAGAGCGTCGTACGTGGCATCGAGCTCCATATAGGAAGTAGCTTGAATGGAATCCGGGCCAAGCCGGGTCGAGTCGAGATAGGAGAGCCCGTAGAATCCGGCGCTCAGGTTGAGGAGATAGACATCGAACTGCCCGCCTTCCGGGTCATAGAAGCTGTCGGACGGCGGCGGCGGGTAGCCGAGCGTATCGATAATGAAGTCGTAGACGGAATCGAGGATGTCACCGACGTGCACGACATACATCGGTACACCGTTGCCGTCGACATTGGTCGGCTGGTAGACGGCGTGCTCTCCGGTGACATCGTAGTGCACGAGGAACCGCCCCGACGGACTGTCGTACTGGCGCGAGAGAGCGGGCCGGGTATCGATCTGGATGCCGGCCGCCGACAGCAGTTCCCGGTCGAGCCGGTCGCGGTTGAGCACGAAATCGGCCACAGCCGACATGCCGCATTTCACCGTGTGCGGCCAGGGGTGGTCGGGGTTCTCGCCGGCGAGCGCCTGGCTGGGGATCTGGCTGCGCTGCCCGGTGACGAACAGATAGTTGTCGATAATTTCCTGCTGACGCTCGCGCGGGAGCGGGTCGGCCGCGGCGGTGAGGGCTATGGTGGCGATGAGGAGAAGAACCGGTAAGATGATGCGTTTCACTATCTGTCCTTTCGTGCCAGGGCCTGTCGCTTGAGGGCGTCGAGGCACGCCTCGGGCACATGCTGCGAGCCGATCGCGCCGTGTCGTCCCTCGCGGCCGTGAAAATCGGAGCCGCCGGAGATGACGAGACGGTATCGTTCCGCCAGGTGTTTGAAGCGGTCTATGTTCTGCTGGGTGTGGGCCGAATGGTACGCTTCGATACCGTCCAGGCCCAGCCCGACTAACATTTCGAGATGATGGTAGGTTTCATCGATTTGCGGGTGGGCCAGAATCGCCAGTCCGCCCGCCGCGTGGATCGCCTTGATCGCCTCGGGAGGGGTGAAGTTCTCTTTCGGGACATAGGCCGGCTTGCCGTTGCCGATATACTTGTCGAACGCAACCTGATACGCCGGCACCAGACCCTGCGTGTGCAGCACCTCGGCGATATGCGGCCGTCCCACCGCACCGGCGCCCGAGGCTGTCAGGACGTCGTCGAAAGATATCTCCAATCCCATTTCTCCCAGCTTTTCTACTATCTGCTGCGCCCGGAGGTTCCGGCGCTGGAGGAAATCGTCAAGGGCCGCATTCAGTTCGGCGTTGTCCGGATCGAACAGATACGCCAGCATGTGGAGATCGTGGCCCTTGTATCGAACTGACAGCTCCAAGCCGGAAATCAGTTCCGGGTCGCCCGGACGGAGCAGTTTCTTCACCGCCCGATAGCCGTCGAGCGTGTCATGGTCGGTCACCGAAAAAGCGACCAGATCGGTCTCGCGCACCGCCTCCATCAGTGCCGACGGCGACAGGACACCGTCGGAATAGCTGGTGTGCATATGGAGGTCGATGTACCGGGTCATCTACAGCCTGGCCTCGACCATCCCGCGGATATCGTCGGCGACGGCTTGCGCCGTTTTGGTGACCTCTTCTACCTCGCCTTTCATCCTGGCGGCGAATTCGGCATCCTTGAGGCCGGTGAGGTTGATCCGGACATTGTACCCGGCCCCCTCGACTGCCGCCATGCCCATCAGGCCGGCCACGCCGGCATCGGTAATCGAGTTCTGATTCCCCTTGGCCGCCACCGTGCGGGCCAGCTCGAGCGCGGAGAGCGCCTTTTTCATAACCGTGAGCGGCACCTGCGAGGCGCCCTTGTTGGCGGCTTCGATCGCGGCATCGCGCGCGGCCCGGTCCTCGTCGGTCCCCTTGGGCAGCTTGAATGCTTCCATGACCTTGTTGAACGCCGCCTCGTCTTCCTCGATCAACGATTCCAGTTCGGCCCGGAGGTTGTCGGCTGAGTCGCGCACGCCGGTGAGTTCTTCCTTCACGTCGGCGTAGGCCTTCTTGCCGATACTCAGGCGACAGACCATCGCGGCCAGCGCCGAGCTGAGCACCCCGGCCGCCGCCGCTACCGACCCGCCGCCGGGCGCCGGAGCCGACGACGCAACTTTGTCGAAAAAGCTCTCCTGAACATCGGCGGCGGACCCTCCCCCGCCGGCCAGCTTGAGCTTTTCTTCGAGCACCTGGTTCTTGGTGAAATTCTCCAGCCGCAGATAAAAGTCCGAGACGTCCAGCAATGCGTCATTGGGCACCAGGCCGATGATCTCCGAGGACGTCACGGGCACACCGTAGCGGGCGGCCTCGGATTTGATCGTTTCGAAGACGCGGAAGATCGGCGTCCTGGTGTAGTTCACGAGGTTCATCGAGATCTGGACCTGGTTGCGCTCCTTGATGTCGAAACCGAGCGCTTTCACGAAGCGGTAGCCGCCCTTGAGCGAGCGGACGGCGTCGGCGATGTTCTCGGCGATAGTCAGGTTGCTGCTGCCGAGATAGACGTTGAACGCCACCAGCGGGAACCGTACGCCGATCGCAGTGGCGCCGGCCTTGAGGTTCATTTTGGCCGGGCCGTAGTCGGGTTCGCGCGACGGGTCGGTTTCGATCGAGTCGCGGATCCCCTCGTATTCGCCCTGCCGGACCTTGGCGAGGTTCTTGCGGCTCGGCCTGGTGCGGGCGTCTTCGTAGAGATACACCGGAATCTGGAGTTCGTCACCGACCTTCCGGCCGAGGCGGTTGGCGAGTTCGATCGCCTCGTCGATTTCCATATCGCTGATCGGGATGAACGGGCAGACGTCGCAGGCGCCCATGCGGGGATGTTCGCCGTGATGGGTGGTCATATCGATCAGCTCGGCCGCTTTCTTGTAGCCTTCGAACGCGGCGTCGACCGCCTTGCCCGGGTGGCAGACAAAGGTGACGACGGCGCGGTTGTGATCGTGGTCCATTTCCTTGTCGAGCAGGACGACGCCGTCGATCGAGGTTATGGCATTACAAATGGCGTCGATCACTTCAGGTCGACGCCCTTCGGAAAAGTTCGGTACGCATTCAACAAGCTTGGCCATGTTGGTCTCCGTCAGCAGTTACTTCTTGCACGCCCGCCTGAGCCCCCACGCCAGGAGCGGAATCATCAGTTCGTGGTGCCCCACAAAGTTGAAGCCCTTCCCCACGTTGTGCGTGGGCCGGTTGACCACGTTCACGGTCGGGCGATAGTGCGTGATCATATCGAAATTGGCCGTGGTCAGCCGTCCGGCGCCGCCGTGAAGGTTTCGCGCCACGGTGAGCGCCTTGAGAAACACTTCGGGCAATATAACAGCGGAACCGATATTGGCAAGCACTCCGCCGGAATCGATTCCGGCGCAAATGGTGCAGAGGATGCGGAAATCGAGATGCGAGGCGGCCCCGGCCGCGGCGGCATCGTAGGTGGGGTGCTGGGCGACGATATCGGTGCCGATCCCGATATGCACCGTCACCGGTTTCCCGAGCGCCTGCGCCACGCCGAACACCGAGAGTTCCCGGTTGGGCGCCTCGCGGCGGTTGATCAGCAGGCCGGTCGCTTCACCGAGGCCGATCCGCTCCGACGAGGCCAGGTCGGTGACCGCGGCAAACAGCTCGCCCGTCTCGCGGACCATTCCGAAGCTGCCGTCGGCCAGCCCCTTTTGCACGTCTTCCGATGTCCCGCCGAAGAAGGCCAGTTCCAGATCGTGGATGATCCCGGCGCAGTTGAACGAGAGACCGGTGACGATGTCGCGCTGCATGAGGTCGATCAGAATCGGCGACAGGCCGACTTTGATCGTATGGGCACCCATGAGCAGGTGGAACGGTTTGTCTTCGCGACGGGCGGTCGCGACCAGATCGATAAACTCGCGAAGGTCGTTCGCCTTGAGGAACGACGGCAGCGATTCGAAAAAGTCAGCGCCGTCGATCGATTCCATCGGCCGACCGAAGTGATCGGTGTCGGTCCGGTTCTCCCGCTTCGCGTAGTCGTAGCGGGTGACCCGGCTGAGATCGGTCGGGGGTATCTTTTTGGGTTGATCCGTCATATCAGAATGCGTCGAGATCGCCCAGCTTGTACTCGGTCAGTTCGGCGGTGATCGATCCGACCAGCACTTTTGATTTCATGAGCACCGGCATCTTGAGTCGGTCGTCGGTGAGCCAGACTTTCAGTTTCCCCTCGTGCTTGAAAATGCCGACCGACTTGAGCAGCGGCTCCACCACGACGCAGTCAAACGTACCCGCCTTGACCGTGATCCGGTCTTTCTCGAGGACGCGCACCTCGAGCGGGTACAGCTTGCCGTCGGTGTAGTTGTCGACGAAGATCGACTTCCCGACTTCGAGCTTTTGCGTCCGCACGTAGTACAGCACCGAGAGCGGGTCCTGCACGTAGGGCGGCACCTCGACCGTGTCCCTGCCGCTGTAGACGACATGGTCGCGCTGATTGAATTCACATTCCTGGTCGGAGCGGAAGTTGCCCTCGCGGAGATTTTTCTCGAATCGCCAGCTGTACAGTCCGACCGCATCCATGATCGATTCAACGCGGTCGTCGACCCGGTAGAAGGTCGAGAAGAAGCTGTTGGACTGGGCGCGGGTGACGATCTGGAAGCAAGGGCGATTCTCATATTCGACGAGCCGCTTGAGTTCCATCGAGGCGGATCCGGCGTTGATGAAGCCGTAGCCGATATCGAACTGCAGCTTCTCGCCCACGCCGAACGCGACGTTGTCGGTCGGACGATCGAGTGAGTCGACCGGTTCCGTTACGATATCGGTGTCGCCGGCGGCGAAGGCCCCCTCGATATGCACGGTGGCGAAGAGGATGAGCGGTATGAGCCCTGTGACGATCAGGAAACTGATGATGGTCACCTGCAGTTTGGATTTACCCGGCATTTCTTTTCTCGTCTATCCTTTGTACAATATCCGGCAGATACTTGCCCAAGTATTCGCCGATCTCCAGAAACGTTTCGTTGTACCGCTCGAGGGCCTGGCCGATCGGATCGGCGACCGGTTCACCGACCGGGCTGGGATCGGGGAAGTTCTTGAACAGGTACGTCTTGTCGCGGGCATCGGGCTGCAAACGAAGCACCTCGGCGACATGTCGATCGGTCATGCCGAAAATGAGATCGGCGCGATCGATCAGTTGTTGGGTCAGCGGCCGCGACTTGTGCCTCGAAATATCGCAGTTCCAGATCCGGGCCGCCTCGATCGCAAAGATCGTTGCCGGAAAACCGTTCCCGGCGGAGGTTCCGGCCGAGATCACCTCGGCCGCTCCGGGGCGTTCCTTCTCGAGCAACATCCGCAGGGCGCCTTCAGCCATGGGCGAACGGCAGGTGTTGCCGGTGCAGACAAAGAGGATGGTGAACGCGTCGCTCACGCTTTTTCCTCCCGGCCCAGTGCGCCCGCGATAACATCGGCTTCGATTGCTCCCTGCCGAAGGATGATCGGCTCGTCGCCGGAGCAGTCGACCACGGTCGACACCGGACCGTAGAGCGGACCGCCGTCGAGATAGAGGTCCACCCGGTCGCCCAGTTCCCCGGAGATTTGCTTCACGTCGGTGTTGTCATCGCTGTCCGCGAGATTGGCCGAGGTGGCGGTGAGCGGAAAATCGACCCGCTCCATCAGCGCCTGAATCACCGGCGCCGACGAAACCCTGATACCGATTTTGTCCTCCGGCACGATCATTGGGTCCCACGTCCCGAACGCCGGCACGACCAGGGTCAGCGGTCCCGGCAGGAAGAGCCGGGCGAGCCGCTGGGCGACGGGGTTCAGACGGGCATAATGCATAATCAATTCACCGCTTCCGACAAAAACGGCCACCGGTTTTTCCGGCGACCGCGACTTGATGGCCC
>CAYPYM010000204.1:0-6059 GCA_964414435.1 uncultured Ignavibacteriales bacterium
TTGGCATAGGAATCAATTGCGTTGTCGACCAAATCCAGAATACAATCTTGTACAGAGACGTCACGGGTAAGCGTATCAATGAACAACTGCTTGGACGGCTGAAAGCTCACAAATTCTGTCATATTTGGATCCCCCAGTTAGTGTGACTGTCCTGAATATGCGGTACAAATTCGCTGGCCGCAACCTCTAGTTCCCCTCGCCGATAATCCGCAGCCCCTCCAGCGTCAGGCTCGGCACCACGTCGGTAATGTACTTCGAGTGCTTCTCGATCCCGTACGCCAGCCCGCCGGTCGCCACCACCTTGCACTTTTCGAATTTCTGTTCGGCGATAATCTTCCCGAGGATAAAATCGACCTGCCCCAGCAGCCCGTAAAACGCTCCCGACTGCAGCGCCTCCGTGGTCGACCGTCCGACCACCCGTTTCGGCGTCTCGATCTCGACCTCGTACAGCTGCGCCGCCCGTCGAGCCAGCTCGGCCATGGCGGTCTCCGGCCCGGCGATGATCACCCCGCCGATATAAGCACCCTCGGCGTTGACGACATCGAACGTGGTCGCCGTGCCGAAATCGACCACGATCAGCGGCCCGCCCCAGCGGGCGAACCCGGCCGCGGCGTTGGCGATCCGGTCGGCCCCGACCTGCTCGGGGAAGTCGATATCGATTTTGACCGGAAGCTTCAGGGTGTGGCTCACGATCAGCGGATCGTGCTCGATGTACATCCGGCAGGTCTGCTCAAACACCGGGATGAGATGGGGGACCACCGAGCCGATCACGATCTTGTCGACCGCGTAGACCTCGAGCCCGGCCCGGATCAGAAAATGGGTGATCGAGAGGCCGGCCTCATCGGGCGTGAGCCGGGCGGTAGTAGTGACCCGGAATTCGCCGATCAACTGGTCTTTGTCGAAAACACCGTAGACGATGTTCGTATTACCGATATCGATGGCAAGCAACATGGGGGCAATATAGGCCGGAGGTACGCGCGGGGCAATGGAAATACCTAGATCGGGAGTAGACCGGCCCGATCAACCCACCCTTCGGGCACCCTGCGGGTGTTTTTCTCTGGCGTGAATGGAGACTCCGTGCTACTGGCAAACTTGTTTTGTCAGCACCCTTCGGGTGTCTCTCTCGGGTGCGGCATTATGTCATCCGGGGGCCGGTGTCGCCGTGGCGGAGAGATATCTCACGGTTGATCCGCTCCGCGGACGTATACGCGTCCCACATACCGTAGATCCACAGGATCGGGGTGGTGATGAACCCGATCAGGATAAGCATGAGCGCCACCGAGACGCCGTAGAGGATAATGAACAGGATGCCTTTCCCGATCTCTCCGTTGTAGATCTGCCCCAGGCCCATGTAGAAGAAGGACAGAATGGCAGCCAGTCCCGGATTCTTGTAGTATACAGGGGACGATTGTTCGGACATTGATATCTCCTCCGGCATAAGCGATTTCCCGCTTGGGGTTTCTGTACTTATTATCCACAATCTGCGGGAATATTCAATCATTTTCTGAAGGCGGACACCAGTCCGCCGAAGGCGGGGCCGATACCGAGAACATGGCTTCCCACCCGACATCGCCGGTACATCGGCGCGCCTATATCCTATACGGGCTTATCGCCGCCGTGTTGCTTCTGGCCGGCTGCAGCCGGAAAATCACGGTGGTCCGGGCCCAGCTGGTCCAGCCGCCGCCGAAAGAGGCGGTGGAGGACGCTACGCCGGACCAGATCCGCGACGGCCTGATCCTGTTCCGGCAGGGGGAATACGGGCAGGCGCGGGCGGCCTTCGAGCAGGCCCTCATGGCCGACAGCAGTAACTGGCAGGCGTACTATTTCCTGGCGCTGATCGCCCGCCGCCAGGAAAATCCCGGTCTCGCCCTGGCCCTGTTCCAGCGGAGCCTGCATTTTGCCCCGCTCGATGCGCGCAGCCGCGCCCAGATATACGTGGCGATCGCCGAGACCCATGAACTTCAGGGCAACTACGGCGAGGCCGAGCTCAACTACCGAACGGCGCTGCACCTGTTCCCGGAGTCGAATACCGCCAAAGAGGCGCTTGATCGTCTCGCCCAGCGGGCGGCCTCGGCCAACCGCTAGATTTTCCTTCGCGCTCCGAGCCGGACAGCCTATATTGACGGCATGGCCCGGCAGTATCCCACCTATCGTCTCGGTCCCGAATTCCGCGACAAGCTCCAGCGATTTGTTGATACGTTTCTCGGGTCGGGGTATGCCGCCTTTGCGAAAGAATTCGCCAATCTCGATGACTTCATCTGCCGGGCGCAGCAACTGACCGATCATCCGGAGAAGGAAATCCGCAGCACCGCGAAAGAGGAATACCTGCTCGAGGTGCTTTCGTTCGGTCTGTACGACCGCCTCAATCGCGAGGCGTTCAATAGGACAAAGGACACGCTCATCGTCCTGCCCGACTGCGTTTCGCTGAACAACCCCGCCTGCGAGAAGACGGAGGGGGAATTCGGCGACGTATGCCAGACGTGCACCGCATCCTGCGAGAGTTACCACGTGATGGAACTGGCGAAGGAGTACGGGGCCAGGGTCGTGTTTTCCAAACGGAAACTGTCGCAGCAGCTCGAGTATTACGCCGGGAAGATGGACAGGGTCGGGGTGATCGGAGTCGCCTGCATGGTCATGCTGGCGTCGGGGATGCGCACCTGTATCGATCTCGGGATCCCGGTGCGCGGCGTGCTGCTGAGCTTTACCGGGTGCGAGCACTGGAACGACCAGCCGTTCGGCTCGCGCTTTGCCATGAGCTGGTTGAAGGAAATTCTGGAGGAGAAGTATGGCCGCCGAAATTCGTCGGCTGACGATTGACGATTACGACGCCCTGGTCAATCTCTGGGGCGACGCCGGCCTGTCGTACCGCCCGTTCGGACGGGACACGCGCGAGAAGATCGAAGTCGAGATGAAGCGGGTCGACACCGGCTTTTTCGGGCTGTTCGAGGACGGCCGCATGGTGGCGACCGGCCTGGCCACCTACGACGGCCGCAAAGGATGGCTCAACCGGATCGCGGTACACCCCGATTACCGCCGGCACGGCTACGGCACACGCATGATCAAGGCCTGCGAGGAATTTCTCGAGAGCCACGGCGCGGAGATCATCGCCATGCTGATCGAAGGCTGGAACCTGCCGTCGATGGCGATGGCGACCGAGGCCGATTATCTCCACGGCGACGATATCCAATACTTCTCCAAACGCCGCTCCCAGGAGACTTAGAGCAGGGAAATCTCTGTCTTATGACCCGGGGGCCTCCGGCTGGGATCCCGTACCGAAAAGATATTGTTGACCGGGGCACACGCACGAGCCTACCGTGACACCAGTACGTAAAGCTGTACGATGGAGGTAAACGCATGAATTACCCGTTCTGGGATGCGAGCATCGGCTACGGCGTTCTCATGGCGACGATCGCCGTACTGCATGTCTTCGTGTCTCACTTTGCAATCGGGGGAGGGCTGTACCTGGTTGTGGCGGAGCGGGCGGCGCGGAAGAGCAACGACGCCGAACGGCTCGGCTTCGTCCGCCGCGTCAGCAAGTTTTTCGTCCTGGCCACGGTTGTATTCGGAGCGCTGACCGGGGTGGGCATCTGGTTTGTCATCGGGCTGCTGAACCCGACCGCCACCGAAGCGCTCATCCACAATTTCGTGTGGGGCTGGGCGACCGAGTGGTGCTTTTTCGTGATAGAGATCCTCGCCGCGATTCTCTACTATCTCGGCTGGGATCGCCTCTCCGCGAAGAACCACATGATCCTCGGATGGATCTATTTTGCGGCGGCCTGGATTTCGCTCGCCATTATCAACGGTATTATCACGTTTATGCTCACGCCCGGTTCGTGGCTGGTCAGCGGACATTTCTGGGACGGCTTCTTCAACCCGACCTACTGGTCGTCGCTCGTGCTCCGCACCGGTATCTGCATCATGCTGGCCGGGCTGTATGCGCTGCTGGTCGCGTCGCGGTACAAACCGTCGCCGTTCAAAGCGCAGACGGTCCGTTACAACGCCATGTGGAGCGTGGTCGGACTGATCGTGATTGTGCCCTCGGTGTTCTGGTATCTCGCCGCTATTCCGTCGACAATCCTGACCACGGCGAAGCTGGCGATGCCGATACCGATGCTGGCCAAGAGTATCATGTGGTGGCTGACCGGGGTCCTGGCGGTTATCGTGATCCTTTTCGGCCTGCTTATCCCGAAGACGTATCACTTCGTGATCGGGATCGTGGCGCTCGCGCTGGGACTGACCTGGTTCGGCTCGTACGAGTGGTTCCGCGAGTCGGTGCGGAAACCGTACGTGATCTCGGGCTATATGTACGCCAATTCGCTGGACCTGATTCACGCCAAGGAGTATCAGACCGACGGCATGCTGGCGTTCATGAAATTCCGCACCGGCGATGACGGCAGGGACCTGTTCAACCGGTCCTGCCGGAGTTGTCATACGATGAGCGGTTATAACGCGCTGAAGCCGCGGTTCAACGGCACCGATTCGGCGTTTGTCTCGGCGATGGTGGCGGGGATCGGGGCGATGCGCGGGCACATGCCGCCGTGGCTGGGCACGCCGGCCGAGGCCGACCTGGTCGGCGCCCATATCTACGCGCAGACCGACCACCGGCCGCTCGGCGAGATCTACGGCCTTTCCGGCGTGGAGCTGGGCCGGAAGGTGTACGACATCCGATGCGGCAACTGCCATGTGCTCGGCGGCTACGACGACAAAACGGCGTCGCTGGCCGGTCTCTCCGACAGCGACTACAACGATATGCTCGACATGGCCGATGATCTCGGCGACGAGATGCCGGCGTTCACGGCCAGTGCCGCGGAGCGGGCGGCGCTGATCGAATTCTTCAAGACGCTCAAGACGGGAGGTGGCAAATGAACAACCTTCCTGATTATCATTTCCTTCCGGCGCCCCTCTGGCTGATCACGGTGCTGCATATCCTGACCCTGGCGCTGCATTTCGTGGCGATGAATTTCGTGTTCGGGGGCGTGGTGATCCTGCTGCTGGGCAAGTTCCACGACAAGTGGAACCACCCGGTCGTGCAGGAATTCATCAAGCTGCTGCCGATCGGCATGGCCGCCACGGTCACGATCGGGGTCGCGCCGCTGCTGTTTTTGCAGGTGGTCTACCCGCAGCAGACCTACTCGGCGGCGATTGTCAGCGGGTGGTTCTTCCTGATGATCATCGCGGTGGTGATCGCGGTGTACTACTTCCTCTACGGGGCGTCGTTCACGAACAAAGTCAGGAAGCTGCCGGCGCTGCTGACGGTCGCGCTGATCGGACTGCTGTACGTGTCGTTCGTCTACAGCAACGTGTTCTCATTGGCCGAGCACCCCGATCTGTATCACCAGTTGTATGCGAAGAACCAGGCCGGGGTGCTGCTCAACCCGAATGTCGGTTCGTGGATCTGGCGCTGGCTGCACATGCTGCTCGGCGCGGTAACGGTCGGCGGGTTCTTTATCGGGCTGCTCGGGCGCAAGAGCGACGACGCTTTCGCGACCGGCAAGACGTTCTTCCTGTGGGGAATGATCGCCACTATGATTGTCGGTTTCATGTATCTGCTCTCGATGCTCGATATCATCAAGCCGTTCATGCAGTCGTCGGCGGTCTGGTTCCTGACGGTCTCGATCGTGCTTTCGCTCGGATCGCTGCATTTCTTCTTCAAGAAGAATTTCTGGGTGTCGGGGGGGATGCTGTTCGTCTCGATGCTGGGGATGGTGACGATCCGGCATATCGTGCGGCTGTTGCATCTCGAGGGGCACTTCGATCCGTCGACGATCGCGATCAACTCGCAGTGGGGGGTGTTTGCGATGTTCCTGATCTGTTTCGTGCTGGCGCTCGGACTGGTGTGGTACATGCTGAAGATCTTCTTCGCGAAGCAGACGGCGTAGCGAGTTCACTGCGGCGACAAACGACTCGCCGGGCAGGGACAAAAGATGCGGCCGATGGTCATGGTGATCATCGGCCGTTTTCTATCCGTTGTCCAGGGCGACGCAGCTTACAGGATCGCGTCGAAACCGCGTTTCAGGGTCGCGTAGTCCCGGGCGCCGACGAATTTATTCACCATCGTG
>CAYPYM010000205.1:0-1038 GCA_964414435.1 uncultured Ignavibacteriales bacterium
CTCCCAGTTCACCCGTTCATCGGCGCGAGCACCGCGCAACGGGATCATTGCTGTGACGGCGATGACCAGGGCAAATGTGATGCGGGTCAGGCGGCTCATCGGAAACGGATCCCATATTTCAGGTTCAGCGAGGCATCGCCACGGCGGTTGGTCTGGCCCTCAAGCGAAAAGTGTCGCCAGATATCGTAGTTGACCTGCACCGCCTGGTCGTTGAGATGGCCTACGGTCGTCTTGTAGGTGACGCGGAGATTGTCCGAGATCTGTTTGGCGGCGATAAGCTCCGGACCGGTCGTATCGCTGCGATTGAAGATGTTCCCCTGCACGCTGACCTGATCGAGTCCGAGCAGGTTGCCCACCCGCTGGCCGACGTAGCCCGAAATCTGCTGACTGGCGAGTACCTCGGCCCGTTCCTGGAGGATCTGGCCGGTGCTGCCGCCGTTGCCGCCGGCGAGTTGCTGCCGGGTGGCGCCGAGGGTAAGCAGCGAGATGATGTCGGCCCGCTCCAGCGCCGGCACCGAGGTCAGGGTCACCTGCGGTTGCTCCATCGTGCCCTGCACGCCGAAGGTGATATTGTAGGTGGTGGCCTGCAGCGCCTGATACGCTGTGACCGAGGTGGTGGCGGTCAGGTTCAGGTCGGGGTTGATCTTGTTCGGGTCGTTGAAGTAGAACACGCCGGTCTGCACGGTGAACTTTCGATCGAGATAAAGCAGGTATCCGTCGGTGATGGAGAGCTGTCCCGAGACATTGGGACGTTCCACACTTCCGATCGCCTCCATCTCGGCGTGCAGTTTGATATGGGCGAGGTTGTTGTCGACCCAGATGTTGTCGGCGTTGCGAACGCGGACGCTCAATCGCGTCTGCTGGATGAACTCGGGAAAGTCGGGCGGGGTCTGCTCGACCTGACGGGTCCACGGGAGGATCGCGGTCGGTTCGAGATTCACGCGGTACTTCGTTTCACCCAGATAGATATCGCCGCCGAGCTGGAAGTACTCGTTCGGTTTGGTATAGGCGAGCGACGCCGAGTCGACCGTGAGATAG
>CAYPYM010000205.1:1048-6051 GCA_964414435.1 uncultured Ignavibacteriales bacterium
CGGATCGATGCGGACGTTGCGACCCTTGAGATGCAGGTTGATATCCGTGATCGTGCTGTCGGCGTAGCTGAACTGTCCCGAGGCGCTCACGGTCCCCTTGCCGATCGCGGCGTCGGCGGTGTCGATCATGACCGTGGTGCGGGTGAAGGTCGCCTTGATCATGCCGTGGCGAACCGGCTGCGCGAGCATTTCGTAGCCGGCGGTCAGGCTGTCGATCTCGAGACGGCCGTCGATAACCGGCGTGGCGGCGTTGCCTGTCAGCCGAATTCGGCTCGACAACCGTCCCCCCAGGTCGGTGAGCATGGGGGCGAAAGGCTGGGCGACGGCGAGGTTGAAGTTCTTGATGTTCGCCGTGAAGTCGAGCGTGTCGCGGGCAAGCAGCCCGCTGCCGTCGACCGTGCCGACGGTGTCGAAAGTCATGGCGATATCGGTGCGCAGACGGGTCCCGCCGCTGAGCGTGGCCGAGCCGTGCAGGTTGAACGGCGACCCGTGGATGATGCCGGAGGCGTGGTCGATCGTGAAGACCGTATCGGCAATCGCGCTCACGAGGTTGATGTCTGTGATCGGTTCGATATCGGGGCCGAGCACGACCGAGACGGTGTCGAGCGCCAGTTGCCCGCGGACATTGGGATCGGCAACGGTGCCGTCCCAGTTGAGGTGCACGGTCGAATGACCGGTCAGTTGTCCGTCGGTCCAGAGGAACGGCTCGAGCACGCGGAGATCGAAATCGACAATGTCGAGTCGTCCCCGAACCCCGCTCTTCGGACCGATCGTGTAGCCTCCGGAGGAGTCGCGGCCCAGCGCGGCGATCAGGCGGGCATCGAGCGACTGATCGGCGCCGTACAGATGGAACGTGTCGACATGGAGCGTATCGGCGGCAAGGGCGAAGTCGGAGACAAGCGAATCGAGCGTCACCTCCTCGTAGCGCGGCTGCTTTACGGACAGCTTAAGCGCGCCCGAGAGATTGTCGGTCGGGCCGCGCAGGGTGGCCTCGAACGAGGCGATCCCGCCGACATCAAACGAATCCACCAGCATATCCTCGAGCGCGCCGAGATCGATTCCGGCTCCTTTGATCGAGATTTCGAAACTGCCGGTATCGGGCAGCGAGAAGGCCGACTCGAGATTGGAGATCAGTTCCGCCGGCCTGCTCAAGCGAGACGGCACTGCTCCCGAGGTATCCGCGCTCGTGTCGGTGCGGGCAGTGAGGTCGTAGGCGGAGGCATCGAGCGTGCCGCTTGGCCCCTCAAATTTGAAATCGCCCCGTGCCGTCACGAAAAGCGAGTCGCGATACAGGTCGGCGGCGTCGAGATGCACGCGGCCGCTGTCGAGCCGGGCGACCACGGCGGCCGAGTCGAGGTGATAGCTTCGGTAGCCCGGATTACGCAGGTGCAGGTCGAGCCGTCCGGTGAGGGCGTCGAGCGTACCGGAGAGTTTGGCGGCGTAGTCGAGGCTGCCGGACACCGAGTCAATGCCGAAGACCGGTCCGAGGGAATCGAGCCGGTCACGTTTACCGGCGGCGGTGAGGTCGGTGAGTGTCACGACAGAATCGGCGTAATGGGCGATCAGGGCGACCGTGTCGACCGGGAAATTGCGGTAGGTGATGTCATGACCGCGAATATCGGCGTCGAGTGTCGGATTGTCGATCGTGCCGCCGAGATCGGCGCTGGCGCTGAGCGCACCGGTGACATCGGGGACATTGAACAGCCCCGCCAGCGGGCCGAGCCGATCGACCTGAAGGGTCAGCCTGCCGGACACATCGGGCTCTGAGACCTTCACGCGGGCATCGATATTGAAATACTGCTGCGTGATCGAGGCGACGACGGCGCCGGTGTCAATTGAGGCATCGATCCGGAGATCGTTCAGCGGGAGGTCGCGGTATTTGGCGTTGCGCGCGCCGAGCGCGAGCTGCGCGGTCCAGTCGTGCCAGTCGAGGCCGACCGCGGTCAGGTTGATATCGCCCCGCAGGGTGCCGGTGTACAGCGACCGGCTCTGATACAGGCCGCTCCAGAGCGCGGCGAAGTCAATCGATGACAATGTCAGGTGGAGCGAACCGGTTACTGTCGAATCGAGCGTCGCGCTGCCCCGGCCGGCGATCGTGCCGTCGAAAAGGGCCAGCATGAGCGAGTCGATCGTCACCTCACGGCCGGTCCAGGCGGCGCCGAGATGGGTATCGGTGATGTCGATGCCGTAGGTGTGGAGCGACGGCAGGTCGAGAGTCAGGTTCGCCGATGGTTGCGTGCGGGTGCCGCTCAGGTCGGCGGCGAGATCGATCGTGCTGTCGATCGTGATCTCCGGCAGATCAAACTGGGCGTGCGCGATATCGAGAAATGTCTGCGGATTGCCGGTGAGGCTGAGCCGACCGGACATCGGCGCGGTCGAATCGGCGGGAATCATGCCGGTCGCGGCGAGCCGAAGGCGTTCGAGGGCGACGGTGAAGGTGTCGAGTTGCAGGGCGCCGCTGCGGTACGACCCCGCCGCCCGCAGGCCGAGTTGCCCCGGCGGTGAGTCGCGATAGACGAGACTGCCGGTGTCCGAGGCGGCGGTGAAGGTGTAGACGCCGGTCGATTCCTCGCGAAGGTGAACCGCCAGTCCGCCGAGGAGTCCGTCGAGACCGAGGAAGCGATCGTTGTAGTTCAGGTTGACGTTGTTGATCGAGGTCGGGCCGAGTTCGAGAACGTAGGACGAGCCCTGGCTCGAGGCCGCGGAGGTATCGGGGCTTGCGGCCGCGAGTGAATCGAGGATGGTCAGGTTGAAGCCTGACGCGCTGTCACGGGTGAGGTTCAGATCAACCGCGGTGATCAGGAGCGAGTCAACTGCGATGGTCCCGCGCAGGAGCGGCCAGAGGCGGTAGCGGACATAGACTTTGTCTATCATCAGCACCGGCGGCGCATTGTCGGGCGTGTCCGTGTCTACGACGAGACTGTCCAGCACCATTCGGGAAAATAAGTTCGTTTCAAAGCGGGCGATCGTGACCGGTTGATCGAGAATGTTCGAGAGACGGCTTTCCAGAATGCCGCGGACGTAGTTTTCTCCCGGCGGCAGTGCCAGCAGGATGAGCCCGGCGATGAGCAGGAATACGACGGCGCCGGCAACGGCGAGAATCCAGCGAAACAGATGTCTTTTCTTGGTATTGGCGCGGGTCATACACTTCTATAACCGAGAAAGCCCCGAATTGTTGTCGGTTGACGCGTTTCGATGCCTCTAACTTGCTCGTTACGCGCAGGATAGTCAAGATTTTGCTCCCCGCGAACCGAGAGAATTGCACGCCCCTGCCGATCTATTTAGTGAGAACTTGCAGGCACAATCGGCGTTGTATACATTGTACCGTCAAGGAAGGGAAAAATCGAGGTCCGGGCGGTCCTTTCTCCTGCGAAGCTAAACATCTCTCGGGGCGGGAGTTTTTTTTGACGGCCGCAACGGATGTTTCGTACCACAGAATTGAAGCGGCCGATGGACCGGCCGACGGGTATAGAAGACCCCCATAGTCCGATAACTGCGGACTGTTGTCACAGAAAGGCAGACGACATGGCAACTTCCGATCAGGAAAAGATTTCCCGCGAAATAAGTTTCGAAAACCGTGAGTGGCTCGAGTCACTGGACTATGTCTACCAGAACCAGGGGGCCAACCGGGTGCGCGATCTGCTCCGCCGACTGCAGCTTCGGGCGCAGCAGCATGGCATCCATTTCCATTTCACGGCCAATACCCCCTATATCAATACCATCCCGCTTTCGGCCCAGCCGGTGTTTCCCGGCAGCCGTGAGATTGAGCGGCGGATCAAGAGCCTGATCCGGTGGAACGCGATGGCGATGGTGGTCCGGGCCAACCGCCAGGAGAGCGGTATCGGCGGGCACATTTCGACCTTTGCCTCGACCGCGACCCTGTTCGAGATCGGCTTCAACCACTTTTTCCGCGCCCGCAGCAAGGACCATCCGGGTGACATCGTTTATTTCCAGGGTCATGCCGCCCCGGGGATATACGCCCGGGCATTTCTCGAAGGCCGCATCTCGGAGAAGCATCTCGAGAATTTCCGGCGTGAACTGAAGCCGGGCGGCGGGCTGTCATCGTATCCGCATCCGCACCTGATGCCCGATTTCTGGCAGTTCCCGACAGTCTCGATGGGCCTATCGCCGATCCAGGCGATCTACCAGGCGCGGTTCACGCGGTATCTCGAGGATCGGGGGATGACGCCGAAAAGCGACCAGAAGATTGTGGCGTTTCTCGGTGACGGCGAGCTGGACGAGCCGGAGTCACTCGGCGCGATCACGCTCGCCTCGCGCGAACAGCTCGACAACCTGATGTTCATCATCAACTGCAATATGCAGCGGCTCGACGGCCCGGTGCGCGGCAACGGCAAAGTGATCCAGGAATTGGAAGCGGCGTTCCGCGGGGCCGGCTGGAACGTGATCAAAGTAATCTGGGGTGCCGACTGGGACCCGCTGCTGGCCGAGGACCACGACGGTCTGCTGGTGCGTCGGATGGAGGAGACGCCCGACGGTCAGTATCAGAAGTACACGGTCTCATCCGGCGATTATATCCGCCAGGACTTTTTCGGCAAGTATCCGCAACTGCTTGAAATGGTGAAAAACTACACCGACGAGCAGTTGCAGAAGCTGCGGCGCGGCGGGCACGACCCGCAGAAGGTCTACGCCGCGTACAAGGTCGGCTGGGAACACACGGGCGCCCCGACCGTGATTCTCGCCAAGACGATCAAAGGGTACGGCCTCGGTGAGGCGGGCGAAGGGCGCAACATCACGCACCAGCAGAAGAAGCTGAACGAAGATGAGCTTCGGCATTTCCGCAGCCGGTTCGGTATCCCGATCGCCGATGATCGCATCGCCGATGCGCCGTTCTATCGTCCGCACGAGGACAGCGAGGAGATGAAGTATCTCCGTGAACGGCGGGAAGAGCTGGGCGGGTACGTCCCGAAGCGGCTGGTGCAGGTGCCGGAGATCAGGCTGCCGGAACACGATCTCTACGAGGAATTCTTCAAGGGCACCGGCGA
>CAYPYM010000206.1:0-6045 GCA_964414435.1 uncultured Ignavibacteriales bacterium
CCGGTGCAGCTGGGCGCGGACCACACGCCGGCTCCGGGCGTGGCCTGCTTCGTCACCGGCGCGGCGGCCGGCTCCTCGGCGGGCGCCAACGACGTCGACGGCGGCCTGACGACGCTGCTGAGCCCGGTCTTCGACCTGACCGGCGGTTCCAACATCCAGATCAGCTACTGGCGCTACTACAACAACGCGCTCGGCAACGCGCCGGGCCTGGATTACTGGCGCGTGGACGTCTCCAACGACGGCGGCCAGGTGCAGGTCGAGGTGTCGGGCAAGCACTACACCCCGCCGGAGATTTCGGCCATGGTGCTGCGCTCGCTCAAGAACGCCGCCGAAAGCTATCTCGGCGGCGAGGTCACCCAGGCCGTAATCACCGTCCCGGCCTACTTCAACGATGCCCAGCGTCAGGCCACCAAGGACGCCGGCAAGATCGCCGGTCTCGAGGTGCTCCGCATCATCAACGAACCGACCGCCGCGTCGCTCGCCTACGGCCTCCAGAAGACCGCCAACCAGAAAATCGCCGTCTACGATCTCGGCGGCGGCACGTTCGACATTTCCATCCTCGAAATCGGCGACGGTGTCTTTGAGGTCCGCGCCACCAACGGCGACACCCACCTCGGCGGCGACGATTTCGACCAGGTCGTGATCGACTGGATGGCCGACGAATTCCGCAAGTCGCAGGGGATCGATCTCCGCAAGGACCGCATGGCCCTCCAGCGCCTCAAAGAAGCGGCCGAGAAGGCGAAGATCGAGCTCTCCTCGACCATGCAGACCAATATCAACCTGCCGTTTATCACGGCCGACCAGTCCGGCCCGAAACACCTCGACCTGACCCTCACCCGCGCCAAATTCGAGCAGCTCACCGATGCTCTCGTGCAGCGCACGATGGAGCCCTGCCGCAAAGCCGTTGCCGACGCCAAGCTGTCGTTCGGCGATATCAACGAGGTCGTCCTCGTCGGCGGCATGACCCGCATGCCGCGCGTCCAGCAGGTCGTCAAGGAGCTGTTCGGCCGCGAGCCGCACAAGGGCGTCAACCCCGACGAAGTCGTCGCGCTCGGCGCCGCCATTCAGGGCGGTGTGCTCGCCGGTGAAATGGGCGACAAGGATATCGTCCTGCTCGATGTCACCCCGCTCTCGCTCGGCATCGAAACGCTCGGCGGCGTCATGACCAAACTGATCGAACGCAATACGACGATCCCGACCACCAAGGCGCAGATCTTCTCGACCGCCGAGGACAACCAGACCGCCGTGTCGATTCACGTCCTTCAGGGCGAGCGCCCGATGGCGGTCGACAACCGCACCCTCGGGCGTTTCGATCTGGTTGGTATCCCCACCGCCCCGCGCGGCATGCCGCAGATCGAGGTCAAGTTCGACATCGACGCCAACGGCATCGTCCACGTAAGCGCCAAGGACAAAGCGACCGGCAAAGAGCAGTCGATCCGTATCGAGGTATCTTCCGGCCTCTCCGAGCAGGAGATCGATCGCATGGTGCAGGACGCCGAGCGGCACCAGGACGAGGACAAGCAGCGCGAGGAGCTGATCAAGGCGCGCAACGAGGCCGATCAGCTCGTCTACTCCACCGAGAAGACACTCAAGGAACACGGCGACAAGATCTCGGCCGAGGAAAAGACTAAGGTCGAGGAAGCGATCAAGAAACTCCGCGACGCTATCCCCGGCGAATCGGTCGAAACGATCACGAAGGCGCGCGAGGAACTGATGCAGGCGTCGCACAAGATCGCCGAAGAAATGTACAAGGCCGCTCAGGCCGAACAGGGTGCCGCCCAGCCGGGCGCCGGCCCCGAACAGGCCGCCCCCGGCGGCGAATCCAAAGACGATTCCGGAGAGGGTACGGTTGACGCCGACTTCGAAGTGGTCGACGACGACAAGAAATAACACGGCATGGCAAGACGGGACTACTACGAGATCCTCGGGATCGATCGCGGCGCCGGCGAAGACCAGATCAAGTCGGCCTACCGCAAGATGGCGCTGAAATTCCATCCCGACCGCAACCCGGGCAACAAGGAAGCCGAAGAGCAGTTCAAAGAAGCCACCGAGGCCTACGAAGTGCTCAAGGACCCGCAGAAACGCCAGATGTACGACCAGTACGGCCACGCCGGACTCGGCCAGGGTGCCGGCATGGGCGGCTTCGGCGGCTTCGAGGGATTCGATCTCGGCGACGCCCTCCGCGCCTTCATGCGCGACTTCGGCGGCGCCGGCGGCGGATCGATCTTCGAAGACCTCTTCGGCATGGGCGGCGGCCCCGGCGGGCGCCGTACCCGCCGCAACCGGGGCGAGGATCTCCGCGTCCGCATCTCGCTCACCCTCGAGGAAATCGCCTCCGGCGTCGAGAAGTCGATCAAGGTCAAACACCTCGTCAAATGCGAAACCTGCGGCGGCAGCGGGGTCGCCGAAGGCACCTCGAAAAAGACCTGCCCCCAGTGCAAAGGACAGGGCCAGGTCCGCACCGTCACCCGCACCTTTCTCGGTACCATCCAGCAGGTGACCACCTGCAACATGTGCCGCGGTTCAGGCGAGATCATCTCCGATCCCTGCAAGACCTGCGGCGGAGAGGGACGCGTTCGCGGTGAAAGCACCGTCAAACTCAAAATCCCGCCGGGTGTCTCCTCGGGCAATTACATGACGGTCGAAAACATGGGCAACGCCGCCCCCGGCAACGGCCAGCCGGGCGACCTCATCGCCGTGTTCGAGGAGAAAGAACACGACCTCTTCGAACGCCACGGCGACAACGTGCTTATGGAAATGCCGATCTCATTCACCACCGCCGCCCTCGGCGGCACGGTCGAGGTACCCACTATCGACGGCACCGCCGATCTCAAAATCCCCGGCGGGACCCAGCCGAACAAGATGTTCAAGCTCCGCGGCAAAGGCATCCCGCATCTGCATCGCAGCGGCCGCGGCGACCAACTGGTCCGCGTGCTCGTCTGGGTGCCGGAGAAACTGAGCGCCGCCGACAAAGACCTGCTCGAAAAGCTGTCGCGCTCGAAGTCATTCACCGCCCCGAAGGGCGACAAATCGTTCTTCTCGAAACTGCGTCAAACGCTCGGGGTATAGGAGAGACCACGTGCCCGGTGCCGCCGATCCAAACGAAACGCTTGTCCGCATTCAGGTCGACGTGCCCTCGAAGTACTTCGACCTCGTCAGCGACCTGATCACCGGCGATTTTGAGGCCGGCACTCAGGAACTGGACGAAACTCCCGACGGCCTCCGGCCGATCGTCTTCTACGCGCCGCTCGCGGTCGCCGACACACAGATTGCGATGCTGAAAACGTACGTCGCCACCCTCGGCGACGGCGGCGGACGCTGCCGGATCATCTCGCACGAGATCAACAACGTCGAGTGGGTCAGCGCCTACCGCGACTCGATCAAGGCAGTGAGAATCGAACCGGACATTCTCGTCCGACCGCCCTGGGCCAGACCGCAGGAAGGGATCACCCACGACATCATCATCGAACCGAAAATGGCGTTCGGCACCGGCACTCACGAAACAACCCGCTCCTGTATGCACGTGATCCGCGAACGCTTCCGATCGGGGCAGCGCTTTCTCGATCTCGGCTGCGGGTCCGGCATCCTCTCGATTCTCGCCGCCCAGCTCGGCGCCGCCTATATCAAGGCGATCGACTACGATCTGCTCGCGGTCGACAACTCGGTCGAGAACTTCGCCGTCAACGACGTCGCCGTTCCGAACGACATTCTCCTCGGCTCGATCGAAAAGGCGGCCGGCGACCAGCCGTACGACTTCGTCTGCGCCAACATCATCAAGAGCGCCATCCTCGAAACAGTCGACAAACTCGTGGCGGCCACCGCCCGTCCCGGTACGCTCGTGCTCTCGGGCCTGCTCCAGCAGGATCTCGATGACATCGGGCAGGCGTTGCGCCGGCTCGGCGTCGACCGCTACGAAACGCTCCCCGACAACGAATGGCGCACCCTCGTCATAACGCGGGAAGGCTGATGGATATCCCGATCTTTTTCGCACCGCCCGAGAGCTGGGCCGATGACTCGATCGAGCTTCCCGCCGATGAGACCTCCCACGCCCTCAAGGTCATGCGCCTGAAACAGGGCGACCGCATCATGGTCGTCGACGGTCTCGGTACCGCTTGCCGCGGCGAGATTCGCAGGGCGACATCGGATCGCAAAAGGCTGACCGTTGCCATCCACGACCGGATCCGCAATTTCGGCGAACCGTCGGTGCGCCTCACCCTGGCCGCCGGCCTCTCGGTCTCGTCCAAATTCGACACGATCGTCCAGCAGGGGACCGAGCTGGGGGTGAAGCGATTCGTCCCGATCATCTCCGAAAAATCGAAAGTAAAGTTCGACGATCCGAAGCGGGCCGCCTCCCGCGTCAAACGCCTCGAAAAAGTCGCGCTCGCGGCAATCAAGCAATCCCGCCGCGCCTACCGACCGGACATCTCCATTCCCGTCTCCCTCGACACCTTCCTCCAGGAGACCGATCCCCAGGCGATCAACCTCCTGTTCCACCCCGGCCCCGGCCACAAATCGTTTGATCCGCAGGCGCTGGCCGACAACCCGGCCCGGATTTCAGCCCTGATCGGCCCCGAATCGGGCTTCTCCGAATCCGAGATCAGCCGGGCGATTACCGCCGGATATACGCCGATCAGCCTCGGCAGCCGTGTCTTGCGAGCCGAGACCGCCGGTCCGGTCGTCTGCGCCCTGATCATGCAGGCCGCCGGCGAGTTGAGATAATCGCCCCTCCGGCCGATACTTCTCTATATGGAAACGATCATGTACCTGTGGGTTGGCCTGCTGGGACTGGCTGTCGGCTCGTTCCTGAACGTGGTCATATACCGCCTGCCGCGGAAAAGCTTCTTCAAATCGGGGCGCTCGCGCTGCCCGCACTGCGACAACCAGTTGAAGTGGTATCACAACATCCCGTTGCTGAGCTACCTCTTCTTGCGCGGACGGTGCGCTTTCTGCCATGCACACATTTCGTTGCGCTATCCGCTGGTGGAACTGCTCAACACCGCCGGGTATCTCTATTTCTTCGCCTATCTCGGCCTGAGCTACAGCTTTTTCGTCTGGGCGGCGATGATCTCCGGCCTGATCGCGATCTTCTTTATCGACCTCGATCACCAGATCATCCCCGACAGCATCACCCTGCCCGGTATCGTGCTCGGCCTGGCCGCGTCGTTTCTCCCCGGCGGTATCGGTATCGTCCACGCCCTGATCGGTCTCGTGGTCGGCGGCGGTTCGCTCTACCTGATCGCGATTCTCGGTGAGCTTGTCTTCAAGAAGGAAGCAATGGGCGGCGGCGACATCAAAATGGCCGGCATGCTCGGCGCCTTTCTCGGCTGGCAGAAAGTCCTGCTCGTATTCATTTCGTCGGCCGCGATCGGTCTTGTCGTCTCGCTCATCGTCATGACCGTGTCGTCCAAACTGCGCGAGACCCGCATGATCCCCTTCGGGCCGTTCCTCGCCGGAGCCGCCTTGATCGCCATTCTCTACGGCGACCGGATCATTCACTACTATCTCAGCCATTTTGTCGGCATAAACTAGCCGCCGTCGCGCACGACGGGGAGAGCCGAACCGATGGCCGCGATCAGGAGCAAGAGCCGATTTGAAAACGAGGTGCGTCTCGGCCTCCTCGTCATCATCTTCCTCCTGTTCTTCCTGAACTTCCTCTCGAACTTCATCATCCTGCGCGCCCGCTCGACCAAGCGCGATGAATCGACCAACCAGTTTCGGACGATCGCCAGCTCGGTCGCCCGGCAACTCACCCGCGCCGGCACCCCCGACCTCAGCGACGACGAGCGCGACGATCTGATCAAGACCTACCGCCCCAACAGCGTCGACGTCGTCCCGACCGGTCCCGATGACCAGTCGATCGAATCGCGCCGGCAATGGTTCGTGCATCTCAGCCCGAGGCTGCCGGCCGGCAAGGTGCAGGATTTCGCCGCCAAACTGCTTGGCTCGGAGTTTGAACAGCTCGCCCGCGGGGAGGGCAGCGAGTATTTCTATGTCAGCCCGTATCACAAGGCCGGTTCGTCGGGCCTTATCATCCTCGCCCGCGAC
>CAYPYM010000207.1:0-6041 GCA_964414435.1 uncultured Ignavibacteriales bacterium
CGAACTGGATTCCGTCCTGCTCGCCGCCGGCCGGGAAGGTCGATTTCAGCGCGACGATCACGGTCGCTTCGTCGCCGGCGTTGGCCAGCAGATAGTCGTTGGGATCGGCAAAGACCCGGATCGTCGCCACGTTGTACTCGGACCACACGCCGGCGCCGTCGTAGCTTTCGGCCGGCTCAATAGTGGCGCAGGCCCCGCCGTCATAGTTAACGTCGATATAACTGTTGGTCCGGTCGAACCCGACCGTCGCTACCGGATAGGGGCCGCTCCACGGAATCGCGTCGGTGACGGTGAACAGCAGACGGTACAGTTCCACGTCGGTTCCCTGCTCGATGTATCCCGGTCCGGAGGCCGACGATTCGATCTGAAGCACGATCTGGTTGACATCCACCTGAGGGTCCTGCGCCCACGCCAGGTCGCCGGAGCTCAGCATCACCCCGGCATAGGCCAGGTGGGCCGCGTCGAACACGAGCCGGTGCTGGATGAAACGCCCGCGGAAATTGCTCGTGGCATACACCGGCACCTCGATCGTCTCGCCGAGCAGCGAGCACTCGGAGTAGTAATCGGGTGCGACGAACGAGGCGGTGTAGTCGTCCCTGACATCCACCGCCCCGTTGTCGAGCGACAGCGAGCGGTAATCGGTCGTGTAGTCGACAAACTTCATGGTGCAACTTCGGGTGACCAGCGTGATCGGAATCGGGTCGCCGTCGACCGGGCAGAGCGGCCGAAATCGTAGCGTGGCGTAGACGGTGGGGGTCGTCTGAGCGTGGTCGACGTGCGTCACTCCGTCCTGGTACTGAAAGTCGATCACGATCTTGGCGCTGCCGTCGATACACTGGTCAAAGCCGATTGGCATGTCACCGTGCCAGTTGTCTTCGTTGACGCTCGACCCCGCCGAGTCAAATTCAACCAGCGTGGGGTCATAGCAGATCTGGAGATTGATATCGTCGATGAGGCTGGTGGGCTGCGGAAGGGTGGTCCACCATATGCTCAGGTCGAGATCGGCGATCTGATTGCCGTCGTCGTCGGTGGTCGTCTTCACGAACGCGGTGGCCGTACCCAGGCTGAAATTCAGGTCGGGGGTGTCCTGAGTCAACTCACGGTTAATGATGAATCCTCCGCCCGGGTCGTCCGAGGTTGCCATAGCGGCGCCGGCCGATATGAGAATCAGCGCTGCGACGATCAACGCACTGCTGCGAGATGATCTTAGCAAGGTCATAAACTGTCCTCCTTGAAAGGTGTGTGCCTCCGCCCCCTGATTGCGTGCCCGAATATTCAGAGGGTCGGCACGGAGGACCGCGGACGGTCGAACGAAGTGTCCGTCCGGTTTGATCTCGCGTGGTACTCAAACCGCACCGGTTGCTTTGTGTGTTGTTGGAAGCCGTGTACTGCTTGAAACATAGACGGGCCCGACGGCCAAGTCAAGTGAATTCGCCCGGGCCCGCGGCGTCGGCGATCGGTTCGACAATTTCAGGTTGCGTGCGGCGAGTGCACGCTCTATATTTTTCGTGGATTTCGATCATCTATATTGCAGGACGTCACGGTCAGTCACGAACAACTGAATACAATATCTGCAGAGGAGTCTGATTATGAAACACCGTCTCGCCATCGCCTGCCTCGTCCTCCTGGCGCTCGCGGCCGTTCCGTCGGGCGCGTTTGCACAGGAAGACGCACAGCAGATGCCGCCCATGGGGCCGCCGGAGCAAATGAAACAGTGTAATGCCCTGGTCGGCGACTGGGATGTCGATGCCCAGATGAAGATGGATATGAATTCGGAGGAGTGGACGCCGTCGAAAGGCACCGCGACGTACCGGATGATTCTCGATGGAAGCGCCCTCGAGATGACCTATGAGAGTCCCATGATGAGCATGCCGTTCAAGGGCGTGGGGATCATGACGTACGATCGTGAGACCGACCAATGGCAGATGACCTGGACCGATAACATGACCGCCCGCACGAGTCTCTACACCGGCACCCGCGACGGCGACAGGATGGTCATGTCCGGTGAAGACAAATTTGGCGGGATGACATACCAGTCGCGTATTACTACGTATAATGAGAAGCCGGACTCGTTCGACTGGATGATGGAAAACTCCATGGACGGCGGCAAGACCTGGATCACGACCGGAAAGTCAACGTACACAAGACGGAAATGAGCAACGCGCAATGCTGAAAATCCGTTTTGGGACGGAGCGATTTCGCTCCGTCTTTTTTTGTTCAACGGGTCGTCCCACAACAACTTTCCCTCCGACCGCGCCGCCCGCAGCCTCGCCGGAGACATTTCCTGTAACCCGGCTTCGCCGCCGACGTATTCACTTATACGATGGGAACGAGGGCGGCAGGGAACGCGGCCGGTCGCTCCCGGTCGACAAGCACGGCAGTGCGCCGCCAAGGAGAGATAATATGAAATTCAGAGATCGTCTCACCGGGGATGTCGCCGTTTTCGAACTTTCGGGGAAGGTCATGGGGGGACCGGATGCTACCCTGTTTCGCGGGCGGGTTCAGGAGTATGTCGCGCTCAACAAGAACAAAATCCTTATCGACCTGGCGAGAGTGCGCTGGACCAACAGTCAGGGACTGGGGATGTTGCTTGGGACGCTCAAGACAGTGGAGGGAGCCGGCGGCCGTCTGGCCCTGGCCAACATCGACTCGATCGAATCGTTGCTGGCCGTCTCGCGCTTGGCATCGGTCTTCGAGCTGTACGATTCCTGCGACGACGCCCTTCGCGAACTGTCGGCCTGAGCGCCGGCACGACTAGTCCCGCTTGCGCATCTTCAGCGGCCGGGCCGGATCGGTGATTGCTCCGATTCGGGCGGCGTAACCGACCTTTCTTTCGATCTCTTCATCGCTGATGAAGTGAACATCGAGCAGGCCGCCGCGACGGTAGCCGGTGCGGATGTAGTTCATCTCGTCGAGCGAGAGACTCCAGCCTTCCAGCCAGATTTTAAGCACGCGCATCTGCTCCGAGTTGCCCCGGAAATGCACCAGCACATCGATATCGCTGCTCGGTCCGGCGTTCGCATTCTTGGTGCTGCCGATAACGTACACCCCGGCCACCCCGAAACGCTCGCTGTCGAGGTGCGCCGCCATCTGTTCAACCAGCTGCATCCGCCAGCGCCAGTAGTCCTCGCGCCGGTGCGAAGGCGAAACGGTCGATACCCCCGACGCTTCGATTTCCTTGCCGGGAGGCGACAGCACCCCGACCGCCTCGTCGAGGTCGGCGTTCATCAGCACCTTGAGGATCATCCCGCCGGTTGTTCTGGGGACGTCGATTACCCGCAGCACGTTGTCGAGATTGGCGTATTCGGGCAGGAGGTCGATCAGCAGGCTCGGTGACCGGGTCAGGAATTCCTCGCTGAAAATCGCCCGCTCGTCGTCGGGGAAGAGCGGCAGGTACCGGATGCTGGATTCGACCAGGTCCTGGAAGAAGTGGGTGCCGAACGACAGGTCGGGGACGTAATTGCCCTTCTGCATCGCGATTTCGATCAGGACGGCGGTGTTGTTGATGTCGGAGTAGGTGACATTGACCCCCAGTTTGATATCGCCTCGGCTGCCCCATCGGCCCGGCCCCATCAGGATGAACTTGCGGCGGGGAAGGAGTTTGTTGAGGCGGCTGACCGCGCGTCCGACCGCCACCAGCTCGGCCCGGTCGCCGATCTCGCCGTACGCGCGCGGATCGACATAGACGATGTGCGTCACCTCCGGCACGCGTCCGTTGGAGACGAAACGGTTGGCCGAGAAAATGATCTGGTCGTGCGGGATGTCCTTGGGGATCGGCGCCGGCGCCGCCTCGGGCGTGTAACTCTGCGCCCGGCACTGGAGCAGGTAGAAGTCCTCACCGTCGCAGGCGAATTCGATATCGACCGGCGTGTCGAGCGTTTCTTCGAGTGTTTCCAGAATCGCGTGCAGCCGCTTGACGAATCTCGTACGCTCGACCAGTCCGTGGAACGTCACGACCGGTTCACCCTCGGTAAAATCGGTCGTCAGGCCCGGCGTGAAGAGATGGCCGTCGCGATAGACAGAGAGAATCTGATTGATGCCGGGAATCTGGTAGTCGACCTCTTTCAGGAATTCGAGCAGGTCGATCGTCTCGAAATCTTCAGTTTCGAGATTGATGACGTCGATATACTTCGGCGAATACCGCACCGTTTCACCGGCGGTGACATTGGCGCGCAGCCCCGGCTGGCCGGGGGCGATCAGGATGGGGTAGTCGTTGCTGAGGCGGTCGACCGCCCGGGTACCGAGTCCGGGCACCATGCGGATGAGACCATCCTCGCGCTGGATGCGCGGCGACCACCGAAATTCGTTGTTGCTGAACGCTACGCCGGCGTAGCCCGGCAGGAAATACTTGCCGACGTGACTGCCGACCACTTCCTGAATGATGATGCCCATCTCCTCGGCGAAGTCGACGAGATCCTTCTCCTCGCGGTACTCGATCGGGTCGGGTCCGAAGGTCGACGCGTATACTTCGGCGATCGCATCCATGAGCGCCTCGAGGCGCTCTTGTTTGGTGCCCTGATTGGCCAGGAAGAGGCTTTTGTATTTGCCCGAAAAGGCCGAGCCGAACCGGTCTTCCAGCAGCGATGAGCTCCGTACGATCAGCGGCTTGTCGCCGAGATCGTCGAGCGCCATGGAGAGCCCCTTGACAATATCCGCCGGGAACCGGGCGCTCTTGAACATCTGCACGACATTGGGATATTCCCGGCGAATCTGGTTGATGTCCTTGTATTTCTGCTCGACGACATCATCCATGTTGTTGTAGTGCATGTAGTACAGGACGACATCGGAGGTGATGAACCAGGTCTTGGGGATCTTTACGTTGGCCAGCAGGTCGTTGTCGCGCGCCTTCTTGACCAGGATCTGTTTGGCCAGGAAAAACCCGGCGCTCTTGCCGCCCAGACGGCCGTGGCTCTCGGAGGTGAAGATCATGTTCTGGATCAGCCCCATAAAATCGCCGATCTCGACATAGTTCTTCGCCACGTTGATATACTGCTGCTGATCGGAGAGAAAGCGCCGGATGAGCGAGACCTGGATCCCGCGCATGCTCGATGACAGCGTCACCGGTTCATCCCCGGTCAGGTGGCGGTACCGGCGGATCGCGTCGGCCACCTCCACCAGCGTCATGTTGCGGTTGACCACCTGCACGAGGAAACCGAGCTTGTCCTCCTGGATCCAGCGCTGGATCAACGCCAGGATCTCCTCGCCCTTCATGTTGTCGGCGGCGATCTTGAAAGCCGCCTCGCTGAAGGCAAACGACATCACCAGCGGATTGCGCTGGTGGGGACGGTTCCAGTGGTCGGACGACTCTTCGTCCTCGACCGTCCGATCGGCGCTGACCGAATGGAGCAACTGCTCGGCCTCGGCGATACCGCTCCAGCAGAGATAGTTGAGCATCTTGCGGGCAAGGGTGAGGTAGAGGTCGCGGTCGGTCTCGCGAAGCAGTCTTAGTACGACCTGCCAGTCACCCGCTGTTCCGGTATGGGCGGCCTTGGCTGTCTGCCACTCCTGGGTCACCTGCCGCATCCGCTTGTGGCAGACAAAATAGCCGACCCGTTCGGCGATCGTGGCCAGCAGTTTCGACTCGTCTTTCAGGAACAGGCCGTTGCCGGCCCGCGGCACTTCTTCTCTATAGGAGACGGTAATCTGACCGATCGAGGTTCCCTGCACCATAATATCCGCGGTTTGAGCCCAGGGGGTTTCGACGTAGTCGTGGCTGGTAACCGTCTGCCCCTCGACCTCGATCTTCGCCTGACAGATTCGGGGGTACTGCCAGCCCGACGGAATAACCTCGATCAGGCGCGGTGCCACATTCTCGAGCGTGTCGTCGGGATTGGCCAGGATCTCGGCTATACGATAGATGCAGTTAAGCTCTTTCGCCCGTTCCTGCAGCGATTCTATGAGTTGATCAAGGACCCAGTAGTCCCGTGAGGGTTCCTCTGATTCGGTCATGTACCGGTCGCTCCTGAAAACGTGTTGGGGTCGCGATAATTCGGGGCCGACCCGCGGGCGGCCTCTCTCGCTTCTAATCTAATATCTCGGCA
>CAYPYM010000208.1:0-6040 GCA_964414435.1 uncultured Ignavibacteriales bacterium
ATGCGTTACCGCCGCATGTTCGGTGGGGCGATGCGACAGGTCGGGATTCTTGCCTCGGCGGGGAGCTTCGCCCTGCAGCATCACTACAACCGAC
The DNA here is from genome assembly GCA_964414435.1 of uncultured Ignavibacteriales bacterium. Classification (GTDB taxonomy): domain Bacteria; phylum Zixibacteria; class MSB-5A5; order GN15; family FEB-12; genus JAGNLV01. The sequence continues at coordinate 95 of CAYPYM010000208.1, forward strand.
TGGCCGACGATCACGCCAACGCCCGCCTGATCGGGGAGCGTCTGGGTCAGAGCCGGCGGGTCGTGCTCGATCTCGCCACGGTCCAGACCAACATCCTCGTTTTCGACCTGACCGAGGCTGTCGATGCGCCGTCCGTCGTCGCGCGGGCCGGAGAACGGGGCGTGTTGATTTTCGCGTTCGGACCGAAGACCATCCGGGCTGTAACCCATCTCAATGTCTCCCGCGACCAGTGTGAACGGGCCGCCGAGATCCTCTTCGAGATAATTGAAGCGTGAAGTTTCGTGTGACCTTCTCTGGTTCGCGGGCGTTTTAATCTCTATGACGAACGACGAGACAACCGATGTAAGCGAGCGCCTCGATGCCATCTACCGTGAGGATTCGCGTCGAATCCTGGCCACCCTGATTCGCTTGCTCGGCGATTTCGAGCTGGCCGAGGATGCCCTGCACGAGGCGTTCCGTACCGCACTGGAGAAATGGCCCCACGACGGTATCCCGGACAATCCGGGAGCCTGGCTGGTTTCGACCGGTCGCTTCAAGGCGGTTGATGTAATTCGCCGGCGGGCAAGACTCGATGCCTCGAGGGACAAACTGGCGCGGCAGATCGAAAGCAACGCCGAGGCCGACACCGCCGACACCGAAGAGAGTGTCGAGGATGATCGACTCCGTTTGATTTTCACCTGCTGCCACCCGGCGCTCGCGCTCGAGGCCCGCCTTGCTCTTACCCTTCGCGAGGTTTGCGGCCTTACCACCGAGGAGGTCGCCCGCGCCTTTCTTATCGCGCCGACAACCCTGGCCCAGCGAATCGTGCGCGCCAAGGCGAAGATCCGGATGGCACGCATACCGTACCGGATACCGTCGCCGGAGGATCTGCCCGAGCGCCTGAGCACCGTGCTCTTTGTCGTCTATCTCGTTTTCAACGAGGGCTACGCAGCGTCATCGGGCGATTCCCTGACCCGACCCGATCTCTCTTCCGAAGCGATCAGGCTGGGGCGACTCCTCATGGAGTTGTTGCCGGAGCCGGAAGTCGCCGGCCTGCTTGCGCTCATGCTGTTGCAGGAATCGCGACGTATCGCCCGCAGCACGGAGTCGGGCGATCTCGTCCTGCTCGAGGATCAGGATCGATCGCTGTGGGATAAAAAAATGATCGACGAGGGGACGGCGCTGGTCCGGGAAGCGTTGCGCTCCGGCCGATACGGCCCGTACACGCTTCAGGCGGCGATCGCATCCGTTCACGCCGGAGCGGCTGAACCCTCGGAGACCGACTGGCAGCGGATCGTTGATCTGTATGACACGCTGCTGGGCCTGGAGCCGTCACCGGTGATCGAACTCAACCGGGCGGTGGCCGTGGCGATGCGCGACGGTCCCGCGGCCGGACTGCCGCTGATCGACGCGATCCTCAATCGAGGCGACCTGGCCGAGTACCACCTCGCTCATGCCGCCCGGGCCGATCTGTGCCGCCGTCTCGGCGATCGAGAAAGCGCGCGGGTGTCGTATCGAAAAGCGCTCGCACTGGTTACTCAGGAGCCGGAACGCCGACTTTTGCAGAAACGGTTGACCGAACTGGGCTAACCGTTAACATTCAGCTCCCGGAGTGTCGAAATCCAGGCCGGATGACGACTACTGGCAGGAGGTGCGAAGATGAAATATCTGATGTTGATCTACTCGAACGAACAGGTCTGGACTGAGGCGGAACAGTCGCAGTGTTACCACGATTCCGCCCGGCTCGCCCGGGAACTGGCAACCGAAGGCAAGTGCCTCGCGGCCAATCCCCTGCATGCGGTGGCGACCGCCACGAGCGTGCGGGTGCGGGATGGGAAGGCGGTTGTCACCGATGGTCCATTTGCCGAAACCCGCGAGCAACTCGGCGGGTATTTCCTGATCGAGGCTGCCGATCTCGATGAGGCAATCGCCGTCGCGCGGCGGATTCCCGGCGGGAAGAAAGGCACGGTCGAGATCCGGCCGGTGCTTGAAATTCCCAACCTTCCGCAGGAAAACGATTTACAGCGATAATTCAATAAAAGACATCTTACATCGATTTTTTTCGTCTTTTCAGCGTTCTAACTGTCGATTTGGGCTGCCTCCCTACGACCAGAGGTGAAAACCGAAAATGAGTCGTCAAAGGAGATTACAAAATGCGGTTCATGTCCATTTACAAACCCGGCCAGGAACCGGCCGGTCCGCCGCCCGAAAACGAAATGGCGGCCCTGAACAAGCTTCTCGAAGAGATGACGGAAAAGGGCGTCATGATCGGCACCGACGGCCTCTTCCCGAGCGCCCTCGGTGCCCGGGTCGACCTGAATGCCGGCGAATTTACCGTCACCGACGGTCCCTTCGCCGAAACGAAGGAACTGATCGCCGGCTACGCCATCCTCGAGTGCGAGTCGCTCGAAGAAGCGGTCGGCTGGACCCGCCGCTTCCTCGCCGTGATGGGGCAGGGGCAGTGCGAAGTCCGGCGCATGCACGACGGTGCCGACGACAACTGCAACCAGCCGGCTCACGCCGGCCGGGGCGTGGCCGCGGGGCGGGAGTTCTGAGAGGGGCCGGGACGTACCGGCGAAACCACGAGAACAACGAGAACGAAGGAGATATCCCATGCGATTCATGATGTTTATGATTCCCAGGGTGTACCAGCCCGGCACACCGAAGGAAGAGAAGGCAGGCGAGAACTTCACGCCGCCGGCCGACGCGATCGAAAAGATGGGCCGGTTCAATGAGGAGCTCGCCAAAGCCGGAGCGCTGATTTCCCTCGATGGGCTTCACCCGGATTCGAAAGGGGCGCGCGTGAGCTTCGGCAAAGGCAAACCGGTCGTCACCGACGGACCTTTCGCCGAGGCGAAGGAAATAGTCGGCGGCTACTGGATGATCAACGTCAAGTCGAAGGCCGAGGCGATCGAATGGGCGCGCAAGTGCCCGGCGGCCGAGGGCGACGTGATCGAAATCCGTCAGGTCTTCGAGATGGAAGATTTCCCGCCCGACGTCCGCGAGGCCGCCGACAACGCGACGGTCCGCGGTTCGATCAAGCACTGATTACACATCACCGGAGATTCAAACGGCAGGGCCGTACTCGACAGAGTGCGGCCCCTGTGCGTTTCAGGACAAAACAACCCAGGTCCGGCTACTGATCGGGTTGTCACCGGCAGAAAACAGCCGTACCTTTCACTTCATGACTGGACTCCGCTACGGCACTCGAACACTCGCGCCCTCTCCGAGGATTCGCTCATGTTCATGACGATCTTCCTCACCGGGTGGACCCTGCTGCATCTGTACGTCTTCTGGCGGCTGACGTCGGTACCGGCCATCACAAGGCGCATCCCCCGAAAAGTAATTGCGCTGATCGGCCTCGTCCTCTGGGCAAGCGCTTTCCTTCGCCGCTTCCTGGATCGGCAGGATATAGATTGGCTCGCGACCCCGGTCGAGTGGTTCACGATGAACTGGCTCGGTGCGCTGTTTCTCATCTCGTGCTGTCTGCTCGCAGTCGATATCATCACGATTTTCGGGTTAATCTTCCGACGTTGGGCTCGCGTGATGCGGCAAGCGGCCTTCATTGCGGGAATCCTTCTGACCGTGACCGCCCTGGTGCAGGGCAACCGGGCGCCGGTGATCGACACTTACGAAGTTACTCTTCCCCGTCTCGCGCCCGAGCACGACGGGCTGGTGGTTGCCGCGATTTCCGATACGCATGTCGGGCGCTTTATCGATGCCGACTGGCTGGCGGCGCGGGTCGAACAAATCAATGACATGCATCCCGACCTGGTGCTCATGCTGGGCGATATCTTCGAGGGGGACAGCCGGTCGGAGCGTCAGCCCGAGATGATTGCGATCCTGCGTCGGCTGACGGCGCCGCTCGGGGTGTGGGCGGTTACCGGTAATCACGAATCGCACGGCGGCCGCGATGCCGGCGTACGCTTTCTCGAGGGCGCCGGAATCCGTTTCCTGCGCAATGAATGGGTCAGCATTGCACCGGACCTGGCGCTCGGCGGGGTTGACGATGCCGGGCATTGGGGAGCGGACAGCGGTCCCACCCCGGAGGTCACGCGGACCCTGGCTTCGAGGCCGCCCGGACCGGCGAACATATTCCTCTCGCACCGGCCGCGGATGACCGAGGCGGCCGCCGCCGCCGGGGTGGAGCTGATGCTCTCCGGCCACACCCACGGCGGGCAGATCTGGCCGTTCAGCTACCTCGTCAAGCTGGCCAACCCGTTGCTGGCGGGGCGGTATCGGATCGGCAGCATGACCGTCATTGTCAGTCGGGGCGCCGGGACTTGGGGCCCGCGGATGCGCCTCTGGCGGCCCGGTGAAATTCTGAAGATCATCCTCCGTTCCCCGGCGGGGAACAAGTAACCACCGCATAGCGTTTCTGACAGCAGAGACGGCTGTTGTAACCAACATCGGTGTTGACAACGGCCGCTTTTTGCCATAAATAGTTTGGAGCCAAACTATTTGGAGCCAAAGTAAATTGGAAGTGACGGCATGATCGTGAAAGGCGAGCGACACCGGGAGGAAATCAGCGAGGTCGTGAATTCGATCCGCCTGCTCCAGGGGGTCGGCCAGCGCCAGTCGCAGGAGTTCGAACGCAAATATCGGATCACCGGCCAGCAGCTTGGGGCTCTGCGCATTGTCTCTCTTTTCCCGGGCATTTCGTTGCGGCAGCTGAGCGAGCGGCTCTACCTGCATGACAGCACCGTCTCCGGCATCGTCGACCGTCTCCAGAAGCGCGGCTATGTCAGGCGGGAGCGCAGTACGCAGGATCGCCGCGTGGTCCAGATGCACGTGACTACCGCCGGACGGCGGGTAATCGCGCGCACGCCGCTGGCCGGCATGGGCCTGCTCTTTCACCGAATCGATGAACTGCCTGCCCGGGAACTCCGGGACATTCTCAAGGGACTTCGCCTGCTGCTGAAAATGATGCAGATCAAACCCGGACGAGGGCGCAAAGCATGACGAACACAATGGGGAAGGTTGACGGACAAATATGACGGACGAAATCAAGAACGCGGAGCCCCAGGCGGCTCCCGCCCGAAAGGGCGGTCGCAAGAAACGAATCCTGATCCCGCTGGCGATCCTGCTCATCATCGCCGCCGCGATATTCCTCTACTGGTATCACTACCTTCGCGGCTGGGCCTCGACCGACGACGCCGTAATCGACAGCGATCCGGTGACGATCAGCTCGAAACTGCTCGGCCGGATTATCTCGCTGGCGGCCGATGAAGGCGATACCGTCCGGGCGGGCGAACTGCTCGTGAGTATCGATGATTCCGATCTGAAGGCGCAGGAGTCGCAGGCGACCGCCGGGCTGGAGCTGGCCCATCAGAATGCGAAGGTTGCCGAGATCGCTCTCAAACGGGCGGGCGACGACTACCGTCGGGACTCGATTCAATTTCAGAACCATGTCATTCCGCGCGAGCAATACGATCATGCCCGTCAGGCGTTCGAGCTCGCCGGCGCCCAGCTGGCGGTGACGAAGGGGCAGGTCGGGGTTGCCGAAGCCCAGCTTAAAGTGATCGAAACCGCCCTGGCCAATACCCGCATCATCGCGGGCGCCCGCGGCGTCGTCGCCAAGAAGTGGGTGATGCCGGGTGACATCGTGGCGCCCGGCCAGCCGATCTTCACCCTCTTTGACCTCGGCGATGTCTGGATCACGGCCAATTTCGAGGAAACCAAGCTGCACGATATCCGTCCCGGCGACTCGGTGAGGATTTCGGTCGATGCTTTCCCCGGACGGGAATTCACCGGCCGGGTCGACCTCATCGGCGCCGCGGCGGCCTCGCAGTTCTCGCTCATCCCGCCGAACAATGCGTCGGGCAATTTCACCAAAGTCACCCAGCGTGTTCCGGTGAAGATCCTGCTCGACAGCATCGACGTTGATGACCCGCCCGGCTGGCCGGCGCTGCTGCCGGGCATGTCGGTGGAAGTGAAGGTTCGGGTGAAAGAGCGGTAACCCGATGG
>CAYPYM010000209.1:0-6031 GCA_964414435.1 uncultured Ignavibacteriales bacterium
CTCTTTCGTGCCGGACTGCCCCGAACTCGAGGTGGGCATGGGGGTGCCGCGCGAACCGGTGCGGCTCCAGGGTCCGGTCGAGTCTCCCCGCATGGTCGGCATTCGCACCGGCGAGGACTGGACCGATCGGATGAACCGCTACGCCGCCATGCGGGTCGCCCGTCGCGACCTCGCCGATCTCTCCGGCTACATTCTCAAGAAGGACTCCCCCAGTTGCGGGATGGAGCGAGTGAAGCTCTACAACGAATCGGGGACGGCCGAGCGGCGCGGAGTCGGGCTGTTCGCCGCCGCCCTCATGGAACGCGATCCGCTGCTCCCGATCGAGGAGGAGGGCCGCCTTCGCGATGCCCGCCTGCGCGACAATTTCATCGTGCGCGTCTTCGCCTACGACCGCCTTCGGCGCCTCTTTGCCGGAACATACTCCCGCGGCAACCTGATCGCGTTCCACACCGCTCACAAGTATCTCCTGATGGCGCACAGCCCGAAACACTACAAGCTGCTCGGACCGCTGATCGCCGACATCAAGAACCACCCGCCGTCGGATATGCGCGACACGTACAGCCGCCTTTTCATGGAAGCCCTCGCGGTCAAAACGACACCAAGCAAAAATGCCAATGTCCTTCAGCACATTCTCGGCTACCTCAAGAAGCAACTCGGACCGAAAGAAAAGCAGGACATTGTCGCCGTGATCGATGACTACCGCCGCGAGCTGGTTCCGCTGATCGTGCCGATCACCCTGCTTCGCCATTACGTCGAGAAATTCGATGTGGAGTACATTCGCGACCAGATCTACCTCCACCCCCATCCGAAAGAACTCATGCTGAGGAATCACGTCTGATGCCGATTCGAGTCCACCTGCTGTTTAAACCCGAAGACGCTTTCCGGCACGCCCTGCAGGAGCAATTGCACGATGACGTCACCATGACGTGGGGGGGCGAACTCCCTGACAATCCACAGTTCGACATTCTCGTCGGCGGCCGATTAGAAGCGGCTCACCTCGCCGCCAGTCCCAACCTCACGACGCTGATAATCCCCTGGGCCGGCCTCCCGGTGAAAACGCGCGAGTTGCTGATCGAGCATCCCGAGATCGCCGTCCATAACCAGCACTATAACGCCGCGATGGTGGCGGAATCGGCGATGGCGCTTTTGCTGGCTGCCGCCAAGCGGATCGTGCCCTCCGACCGCGCCCTTCGACATCACGACTGGACGGTCCGATACGAACCGTACACTTCCTCCCTGCTCGGCGGCCGGACAGCGTTGATTCTCGGTTTCGGCGCCATCGGCCGCGCGATCGCCCGGCGCTGCTCGGGTTTCGACCTGAAGTTGCTGGCGGTACGACGTCAGGCCGATGTCGCTCTAGACGGCGAGGTCGAAACCCACCCGACCGCGCATCTCGGCGATCTTCTCCCCCGCGCCGATGTGCTCTTTGTCAGCCTTCCGCTCACGCCCGAAACAGAGGGACTCCTCGGCGCCGAGGAACTGGCGCTGCTGCCGGACCACGCGATTGTCGTGAATATCGCGCGGGGACCGATTATCGACGAGGAAGCCCTGTACCACGAGCTGCACTCGGGGCGGATCTCGGCGGGACTCGACGTCTGGTATAACTATCCCGATTCGGAAGAAGCGCGGACCCGCACCCAGGTGTCGCGCTTTCCCTTCCACGAGCTTGACAATGTCGTGATGACCCCCCACATGGCCGAAAACGGCCGCGAGACCGAGTCGTTTCAGATCGCCGAGCTTGCCTCGATGCTCAATGCCGCCTCGGACGGTCGGCCGATTCCGAACCGGGTCGACCCGAGCCGGGGTTACTGACAAAAGAAGCAGGACCATCCGATCCTGTCGCCGGTGCCGTTTCCCCAATTGAACGGAAGAATTACGCCGATACGTCCCGGTCGATGATCAGATCGCTCAGCCGTTCGAGTACAAAATCGGCCCCGAACTCCGCCCCGCGCGGTTGGTGCACCGCCGCCGCTTTCACTCCGAGCCGTTTCGCGGTGAGGATATCGACCTCATCGTCGCCAACCAGCAGGATCCGCTCACGTGGCCCGCGGCAGTACTTCTCCGCCGCGGCGACGATCGGGTCGCCCGGCTTGTATGCACGGACCTCACTTGAAATTATGAAGGCCTCGAACCGATTGCGGATTCCGAACTTGTCCAGCTCGGCGTAGAGGACATCGGCGTCGGCATCGCTGATCATGATCAGTCTGACCCCGCGTGCGTCGAGATAATCAAGCACCGGCAGCACATCGGGAAACAGCCCGGCGTGCTCGACAAAAAGGGACCGGTACAACTCGTGCGCCCGGCCGCTGTGGTCGGGTATGCCGAGCGCCGTGGCGGCATCGGCGAAGGCGCTCCGGAGGAGCTCCCGGATCGGCCGGAACTCGGCCTCGGGATGCTGGAACAGCTCGAAGAAGCGCTGCTTGAGAAATGCCGCGAGACGGTCGCGGGAGGAACCGTCGACCTGGTCGGCCAGGAAATCGAAAAAGCTCGGGCTGTCGACCAGTGTCCCGCCGGCATCGAAGAGGACCGTGTGGATATCGAGTTGTTCGATGAGCGACGCCATAAGACTCGTAAAGTACGCACCGGCCGGAAACGGGCAAGCACTTTCTGGCACCATGCGAAACCGCCCCGGCGGATAACCGGGGCGGTATTCTCAGCGGCCGTGCCTATGACCTGTCGCAAACAGGAATCGCTGAGAATCGATGGCTTATTCGCAGAAGACCCGCACCTGTTCCATTTCGTCGTCGACCTCGATCCGCGCCTCACGCATCGCCACGAGGATCTCCTCGAGCTGGTCGCCGCTCAGGTCGTCGAGATGGAAGTTGATCCCCTTCTGCTCCAGTGCCTCGTCGACTTTCTGCTTCGCCTTCTCCGGCATCAGCCCCTTGAGCTTGATCCCGGTGCGGATCAGCAGCAACGGAATGCGAACATTGACCGAATCGCCTTTGCCGTTCTTCGGCGACACCTGCACCCGGAGGTACTTCGGCCTGTCGCGGATCGGCTCGGCCGACTCGACCGCCGGCACCGACGGTTCAGGCCGGTTCTGCCCGAGCGCATCGAGTAGACGCTCCGCCTCGTCGGGCGTGATCTTGCCGCCCGCCAGCATGTCGAGAATTCGACGGCGTTCCTCACTCATGACGGTCTCCTTTATTCATCAGGTTCAAAGCCTCGTCGACATTGATTTCCCCCCGCTCCAGACGGTCGAGCGCATCGGTATGGGCCGATTCCGGCTCGGCCTCGACCGTCACATCGACAAACTCGAATTGAGCGCCGATCCGGTTCAGCCGGTTCTTGACCGTCGGGTAGCTGATCCCGAACAGCTTCTCCATCTGCTTGATCGAGCCGTGACTGCGCACGAACGCGGCCAGGAACACCTGGTCCTCGGCCGACAGCGCGGCCAGCGGCGGAAGGGTGAACTGGCCCTCGATTGCGATCCCGGTTTCTTTGATTCGGACCCGTTCGATGACTATCTCCTGTCCGGCGGTGAGTTGGGTGAGTTGTTGCCATTCGTGTGACATATCATGACCTCTGACTTCGTTTCTATGTAGTTTACGCGAATATATGAGAAATGTTCATTACAGAATTAACTTTTTTAATAATTATCGTCGGATTTATGACATTTAGTAGTAAGAGACTACCGGAGATGGATACACCCGACAGACGCGGGGCAGATTTTTTCGCCGTGGGTAACAGAAATTTCTTGACAGCCGACCCGACCTGAGTAAATTGCGGCCATAAACTAACTGATAGTCAGTCTGTGACTAATTAATGGTCGGGACCGACTCGATTTTCTGGAGTGCCTAAATGGGAACCGCCGAACGACGCGAACGAGAAAAACAGCAGCGAGCCGACGCCATTATGGACGCCGCCCTCGAAGTGTTCGCCGAAAAGGGGCTCCGCAACGCCACCATGGAAGATGTCGCCTCCAAGGCGGAGCTGAGCAAAGGCGCTGTCTACCTGTATTTCAAGAGCAAGGAGCATCTCTTCTTCGCGATCGACCTGCGGGCCGGGCGGATGCTCCGGGAACGCTTCGCCGAGGCTTCCCGCTCCGTGACCACCGGCCTGGAAAAGGTGCGGTCGATCGGCCGGGCCTACTACCAATTCTGCTTCGACTATCCAAACTATTTTAAGGCAATGTCTTATGTCGAACGCATGGACCCGGTTACGTTCGGTGAAATCGCCCGGGAAATGCTGCCCAAAGGAACGGAAGGGTACAAGGAGTCATCCCTGTCAATCCTGGCCGCCGCCATCGAAACCGGCCAGAAGGACGGCACCATCGCCACCGACCTGCACCCATGGGTCTTCTCCGTCCTGCTCTGGTCAACCAGCAACGGCGTGATCGCGATGCTCAAAAACCGGGGCGAATTCCTGAAAATGCTCGACCTGCCGGTCGACCAGCTCTACCCGGCCAAGGAACTCCTCGTGGCCCGGGGCATGGCGCCGGCCGCAAGCGAATCGAAACCTGAAGACAAATGACCCGTATATATTTTTTCAAAAGGACTGACCGACAGTCAATCTATGAACACTGGACACTGAGGGATATGAACCATGTCAACCGTCACCAGGCGAATCTTCGCCATTGCCCTGCTCCTGTCGCTGCCGCTCGCAGCGACCTCGAGCAGCGCGGAGTCGGATAAACCGGCTCCCAAAATCGGCTCGCTCCGGGGAACCGTGATCGACGCCGAAACCCAAGCACCCATCCCGGGCGCCACCGTCCTCCTGCTCGACACCGAGCGTGGCGCCGCCACCGATGATGCCGGCGAATTCAAGATCTCCGACGTCGCGATCGGCTCCTACGCCGTTCAGTTCCGCGCGATCGGATATGAGCCGGTAACACGCACCGATGTCATCATCCGCGCCGGTCGCAGGACCGTGATCGAGGCCGACCTGACAACCGCCGTGACCGAAGTGAAAAGCGTCACCGTCAGCGGCGGCTATTTCACCGAGTCGCCCACCGAGCCGACCAGCGCCACCCGGTTTTCGTCGGAGGAAGTCCGCCGCGCTCCCGGTTCGGCCGGCGATGTCAGCCGAATCATGTTCAGCCTGCCGAGTGTGGCCAAGGTCAACGACCAGGTGAACAACCTGATCGTACGCGGCGGCAGCCCGACCGAAAACTCGTTTTATCTCGACAATATCGAGATCCCCAATATCAACCATTATCCGCTGTTCGGCACCTCGGGCGGCCCGATCAGCCTGCTCAACACCGACTTCATCCGCGACGTCACCTTCTCGGCCGGCGGCTTCTCCGCCGCCTACGGCGACCGGCTCTCCTCGGTGATGGCACTCAATTTCCGCGAGGGCAATCGCGAAGAGGTCGACCTGCAGGCCGATCTCAACTTCGCCGGGTTCGGCGTGGTCGGCGAGGGTCCCCTCGCCCGCGGCCGGCGCGGCTCGTGGATGGTCTCGGTGCGCCGAAGTTATCTGGATCTGCTCACCGACGCGATCGGCACCGGCGTCGTCCCGCGCTACTCCGACTATCAGGGCAAGTTCGTTTTCGACCTGTCACCGAAGCACAAGATCGAACTGCTCGGCGTGGCCGGGGTCGACTACATCAACTTCTCGCGAGAGGATGCGATTGACGAAGGAAACATCACCGACGGCTGGTCCGACGGTTACGAATACGCAACCGGCGCCAACTGGCGCTATCTCTGGGGGAAAGACGGCTACTCCAATACGTCGCTGTCGTACCTCGCCACCCGCAACAAGGCCAACTATTTCGAGACGAGCACCGGCAACGAGCTGGTCCGGCAGAACAACATTGACGGCGCCGCGCAGATGCGCAACGTCAACTTCTGGCGCATGAGCGAACATCACGAGCTGGAATTCGGCTTCGACCTGAAATACGAACTCGACCGCTACGACTACTACGCCGCGCCGTACACCGACTACTTCGGCGACTCGATTGCGGCGCTCGTCATGGACTACCGGATTCGCTCGCCGCGCGCGGGTGTCTTTGCCAGCTATATCGTGCGTCCGACGAGCCGGTTGAAGGCCGCCCTCGGCGCCCGGTACGACTATTTCGATTACACCG
>CAYPYM010000210.1:0-6020 GCA_964414435.1 uncultured Ignavibacteriales bacterium
TCGACACATCGGATGAGTGGATCGTCACCCGCACCGGCATTCGCGAACGCCGGATCGCCGATGACGGCATCGAACCATCCGATATGGCCGCCGAGTCGTGCCGTCGCGCCATGGAGATGGCCGGGGTCGACAAGGACGACATCGAGATGCTCATCGTCGGCACCGTCACCCCCGACTACCGCCTGCCATCCGCCGCCTGCATTACCCAGGAAAAGCTGGAGCTCCACAACGCGGTCGCTTTCGACATCGTGGCGGCCTGCACCGGTTTCATTTCGGGCCTGACGGTCGCCGCGTCGTTTATCCAGAGCGGCCGGTACAAAAATATTCTCGTGGCCGGCTCGGAAAAACTGACCGGCATCGTTAACTGGAACGATCGCGCCACCTGCGTGCTGTTCGGCGACGGCGCCGGGGCGGCCGTGGTCACCGCCGACAACGACGGTCACGGCCTGCTGTCATCGTTTCTTCGCTCCGACGGCCGCCTGTCGAGACTTCTCTGGGCCGAGGTCGGCGGCAGCAAGTACCCGTATACGCCGGACTTCGATTACAACGGGCGCGACAAGATCATGATGAACGGTTCCGAGGTGTTCAAGGTGGCCGTGCGCGAAATGGTGAAGGCGGCTGAGATCTCACTGGCCGAAGCCGGTCTGACCGCGGACGATATCGATTTAATCGTGCCGCATCAGGCCAATATCCGCATAATCGAGGCGCTGGTGAAGCGGCTCGGGGTCGGCATGGATCGGGTGTTTCTCAATATCGACAAGTACGGCAACACCTCGGCGGCGTCGGTGCCGCTGGCGCTCGACGAGGCAAACCGGAGCGGATGCCTCAAGCCGGGCGACAACATCCTGATGATCGCGTTCGGCGGCGGCCTCATCTGGGGCTCCGTCATCGTGAAATGGTAGGAATAGACAAATATGAGTAAGACCGTTCTTCTGTTTCCGGGTCAGGCCTCGCAATATGTCGGCATGGGCAAGGACCTGTACGATTCGTCGGCCGCCGTGCGGGCGCTGTACGAACTTGCCGCCGACGAAATGAAATTCGACATTGCCAAACTGTCATTTGAAGGGCCGCAGGAGCAGCTCAAGCAGACCCGTTTCACTCAGCCGGCGATTCTGTTGCACTCGCTGGCGGTGCTGACCGTGCTCGGGGACAGTGTCCCGGCGTTTGATTACGCGGCGGGTCATTCGCTCGGCGAATACGGCGCTCTGGCCGTTGCCGGCGCCATGACATATGAAGAGGCGATCAGGGCGGTCGTGCGCCGCTCGGCCCTGATGGAAGAAGCCTGTCAGAAGAATCCCGGAACCATGGCCGCGGTGATGGGGTTAGAAGCCGAGAAGGTCGAGGCGGTCTGTGATGAGGCTTCCGAGGCGGGGGTCGTGATTCCCGCCAACTACAACTCGGCGATACAGATAGCGATTTCCGGCGCGGTTCCCGCAGTTGAAAAGGCGATCGAACTCGCCAAAGCGGCCGGGGCCAAACGGGCGATGCTGCTCGAAGTCGGCGGGGCGTTTCACTCGCCGCTGATGGCGCCGGCCCGCGACGGTCTCGAAACGTATTTGAAGGTGCAGACGTTCAGCGCCCCGGACAAGCCGGTGGTGGCCAATGTCACCGCGGCGCCGGTCACCGACCCGGCCGAAATCAGCCGCCTGCTCGTCGAGCAGGTCACGGCGCCGGTGCGGTGGGCTCAGACGATGAAGTTCCTGGCCGATCAGGGGGTCACGACCCTGTATGAGATCGGGCCGGGCAAGGTGCTGGCCGGACTGGCCAAACGCGACATGCGCCCCGAGCAGTCGTATAATCTCGACACGATCGCCGATATTGAGTCGCTCAATTCGGTGCGGACGGAATAGGGGAAGAGGAGAGAGGCATGGATTTTTCAGGGAAGACGGTCATTGTCACCGGTTCCGCGCGCGGGATCGGTCGCACGATCGCCGAGCGCTTTTCGGCCGCCGGCGCCAATGTCGTGATCAGCGATCTGGATGAAGCGGCGGTGACCCAGGTGGCCTCGGAACTGCCCGGCGAGGCGGTGGGTATCAAGGCCAATGTGACGGCCGCCGAGGATGTCGATAACCTGATCCAGAAGACGATCGACAAGTACGGCCGGGTCGATGTGGTGGTCAACAATGCGGGCATTACCCGCGATACGCTCCTGATCCGGATGGCCGAAAAAGACTGGGACATGGTACTTGACATCAATCTGAAAGGCGCTTTTCTTGTCACAAAATCGGCCGTCAGGGTGATGATGAAACAGCGCTCCGGGCGCATCGTCAACATCAGCTCCGTGGTCGGCCTGTTTGGCAACGCCGGTCAGACGAACTACTCGGCCTCGAAAGCCGGTCTGATCGGATTCACCAAATCGGTGGCTAAGGAGGTAGGCGCCCGCGGGGTGACGGTCAATGCCGTCGCGCCCGGATACATCGAAACCGAAATGACGAAGGCGCTGCCGGAAGCGGCGAGGGACGGGTTCCTGAACTTGACCGTCATCAAACGGGCCGGTACGCCAGAAGATGTCGCGTCGGCCGTTCTGTTTCTCGCTTCCGACCATGCCGCCTATATCACCGGCCAGGTGCTGGCGGTTGACGGCGGCCTTTCCATGTAGTCAACAACGGTATTTTATAACCAGTACAAGGAGTTGGACAATGTCTGCAGAACTCGAAGACAGAGTGAAAGAAATCATCGTTGAGCAGCTCGGCGTCGAAGCCAGCCAGGTCACCGAGAAGGCCAAGTTCGTCGACGACCTCGGCGCGGACTCGCTCGACACCATCGAACTCGTCATGGCCCTCGAAGAGGAGTTCTCGATCGAAATCCCGGACGAAGACGCGGAGAAGATCGTCTCGGTCGGCGACGCGATCAACTACATCTCCGATCACAGCGCCAAGGCGAAGTAGCCGCGGCCCTGTAAACGGAATGAACCAGACGGTAATGAAGAAACGCGTCGTCGTCACCGGCATCGGAGTCGTCTCGCCGCTCGGCAGCACTTTGGCCGACCTGTGGCGGAATGTCCTGGCGGGCAAGTCGGGCGTCGCCCCGATCACCCGTTTCGACACCACCGCGTTCCCGACCAAAATCGGGGCCGAGGTGAAGGACTTCGATGCGACCGCCTATCTCGACAAGAAGGAACTGCGCCGCATGGATCCGTGCGAGACCTATGCCATCGTGGCCTCCGAAATGGCCCTGGCCGATTCGGGGCTCGCGCGCGACACGGTCGACCCCGACCGGGCCGGCGTGGTTATCGGCTCGGGGATCGGCGGCATCACGACGTTCGAACAGCAGCACTCGCTGCTCGAGGGCTCCGGTCCCAACCGGGTCTCGCCGTTTTTCATTCCGATGATGATTATCGACATGTGTGCCGGCCTGGTCTCGATCCGGTTCGGCTTCCGCGGACCGAACTACGCCACCGTCTCGGCCTGCGCCTCCTCGGCGCACGCGTTGTCCGATGCTTACCGCATCATTCAGCGCGACGAGGCTGATATCATGGTGGCCGGAGGCGCCGAGGCGACGATTACGCCGACCGCGCTCGCCGGGTTCTGTCAGGCCAAGGCCCTGTCGACACGAAACGACGAACCCGAACGGGCCTCCCGCCCGTTCGATTCGGAACGAGACGGGTTTGTGATGGGCGAGGGGTCGGCTATCCTCCTGCTCGAATCGTACGATCACGCGGTGGCCCGCGGCGCCCGGATCTACGGTGAAATTCTGGGTGCCGGCATGAGCGCCGACGCTCACCACATGACGGCGCCGCACCCCGACGGTATCGGCGCCAAGCGCGCCATGATCATGGCGCTGCGTGACGCCGGCCTTCGGCCCGACCAGATCGACTACGTCAACACCCACGGCACCGCTACGATTCTCGGCGACACCGCCGAGACCCGCGCGATCAAAGAGGTTCTCGGCGACCGCGCCTACCAGATCCCGTGCAACTCGACCAAGTCGATGATCGGCCATTTGCTCGGAGCCGCCGGCGCCATCGAACTCGCCGTGACGCTCAAGTCGATCGAAGAACGGGTCGTCCATCCGACCGTCAACATCGACAACCCCGATCCCGAGTGCGATCTCGATTATGTCGTCGACGGCAAGCGGTCGTGCGACATTACCTACGCACTCAGCAACTCATTCGGCTTCGGCGGTCACAACGTTTCGATCGTGGCAGGAAAAGTTAACGGCACACACTGATTAGTTAAGAGCTGATGAGCGTCTCGGACTGGCTCAAGCGCATGGTCGGTATGCATCCGACGGCCGCAGACCAGGCGGATCTCAATGAGATCCAGCGGATCGTCGGCTATCATTTCCGCGATCCGTCCCTGTTGCTCCTCGGCCTGACCCACCGCTCCTACTCACACGCCGTCGACGATTACCATCGCTCCAACGAACGCCTCGAATTCCTCGGCGACTCCGTGCTCGGTCTCGTTATCGCCGAGCGGCTCTACACCGACAACCCCGACCTGCGCGAAGGTGAGCTGACCAAGAAGAAGGCGATGCTCGTCAGCGAAACGACGCTCGCCGAGATCGGCATCGACTCCGGACTCAACCGCCACCTCCTCCTCGCGCCCGAAGAAGATCGCAGCGGCGGACGTGAACGCGCCTCGATCGTCTCCGACGCGGTCGAATCGATCATCGGCGCCGTGTTTCTCGACGGCGGCTTCGAGGCCGCCCGCGACGTCGTCCTGCGCCTGATCTACACGCGTGAACCGGATATCGTCAACGACGTTTCCCGCCAGAATTTCAAGGGCGAACTGCTCGAACTGGTGCAGAGTCGCGGCGAAGGCATGCCGCAGTACGAAGTGGTGAGCGAGGACGGTCCCGATCACGACAAGATCTTCAATGTCGATGTCATGCTCAACGGTCGCTGTATCGGTTCCGGTTCCGGCCACTCGAAGAAGGAAGCCGAGCAGCGTGCGGCATCGACCGCGCTCGAGTTCGTTCGTCGTGAGTGGGATCTCTAGTCGTCGCGCTGTTTCCCGGCTCCGCTTTCATACATCGTATCAATAGAAGATTTCACGATCCAGATTTGGTTCTCGCATTGTATGTGTCGATGACAGGTATCGACAATCGCGACATGCACTGCGATTGCGCGTACATCATCATGGGTGATAATTGCGGGTATTAACGTGCATTCAAAATGACCACATTTTTATTGACACAATTTATCAACCGGGCTATAGTGACCGCAGAGGACGAATGTCGATGGACGCGATGAAATGACGAGATGACCACATAACAGGAATCGGTGTTAACCTTTTGACAGGAGTCTGTTCAATGCGCAAGGCAAAAACCAAAGCAACGAAGAAGAAAACGTCAACGAGGAAAAAAGCGGCGGGTAAGCGCGCGACGGCGAGTGCCTGGTCGGCAGCCGAGGTGAAACAACTTCGGGCGATGTACAAGACATCGACCGCGGTGCAGATCGCCAAAGCACTGAAGCGCTCGCTCGCTTCGGTGAAAGCGAAGATTCGCACGCTCGGTCTGAAGAAGCCGGCTTCGGCCCGGAGGAAGGCGGCCACGAAGAAGAAAGCGGCACCGAGACGGAAAGCCGCGAAGAGGGCCGCGAAGAAGAAACCGGCGAAGAAGGCGGCGAAGCGAAAGGTCGCGAAGAAGGGCGGCAAGAAGAAGGTCGTCCGCAAAGCGACCAGGAAGAGAGTCGCCAAAAAGGCCGCCCGGAAGACGGCGAAGCGGAAAGTCGCGAAGAAGGGCGCCAAGAAGAAAGTCGTCCGCAAAGCGACCAAGAAGAAAGTCGCCCGGAAGGCCGGCAAGAAGAAAGTAGCCCGGAAGGCGACCAAGAAGAAAGTCGCCAAGAAGGCGACTAAGAAGAAAGCCGCGAAGAAGACCACCAAGAAAAAAGCGGCCACGAAGAAGAAAACGGCGCGCAAGCGCTAGGCATATCAAAGCCCGCCGGTTCCGGCGGGCTTTTTTTCGCCCGCCCGGGTAGTGGGTCAGTTTGAAGTTTCACGTTCCTTTTCCTCCAACAGTTTGATTATGTCCTCGACTTCCCAAAGATGATCGGTCACGCCCGCCGCCATAGCCGGAGT
>CAYPYM010000211.1:0-6010 GCA_964414435.1 uncultured Ignavibacteriales bacterium
CATCGAAACCGGCTGGGAAATGGTTCTCAGAAATGTCGGCCAGATTCGCCGAACCGTTCTCGACATCCTCTATTTTTGCAAAGACCGCAGCCCCGATATTGTCGAGACCGATGCCGCCGAGCTTGTCGGGACGGTGGTCGCGAACTGCCGGACGAAAGCCGAATCACACCGAATCGGGCTTCACCTGGCGGACCATCCGGATATCGGTTCCGTGTGGGTGGATCCCCGGGCGGTGCGCTCGATGTTAACCAATGTCATCGACAACGCGCTCGACGCCTGTCGTACGGACTCCTCCGACGGTGACCACACGGTTTTGGTTGCGCTGAGCGGAGACCCTGACAGTATCGTCGTGACGATCGAAGACAACGGTGTGGGAATGTCGCAGGAAGTCCGCGAAAAGGCGTTCACGCTGTTTTTCTCCTCGAAAGGTACCGGGGGCACGGGTTTAGGGCTGTTCATCGCCAACAAGATCGCGCGCTCCCATGGTGGGGCGATCGACCTGGAATCCGAGGTCGGGATCGGGTCGCGGTTCACGGTGCGGCTGCCGCGAAGACGGGCCGCAACACCGGAGGCGATCAGCGAGAACGAGGCGCAGGCGGGGTTAACAGCGGAGAGCACAAACGAAAACAATGCACAGAACAGGACATAGCTCGAACGTGCCGCGGCCAGCGGCTACGATCGGAGAGAAAGGGTAGTATCGGATGAAGAAAAAGGCACTCATCGTTGACGACGCCGCCGACATGAGGACGTACCTGGAGTCCGTCCTCACCGAAGCGGGCTATGAAACGACGGTGGCTTCCGATGGCGATGTCGGTTACGAGACCGCTCGGAAGCTGCGACCGGATGTAATCACGCTCGACATCATCATGGAGCGCGAAACGGGTGTGAAGTTCTATCGTAAGGTAATCAAGGATCCGGACCTGAAGGGCATCCCGGTGATTATCGTCAGCGGCGTGTCGAGTTACAAGGCGCTTTTCGGCCGCGATCACGCGACGATGCCGAAACCGTTCGCGTTTCTGGAGAAGCCGTTTGATCCCGAAGAACTGACGGGGGTGCTCGATCGAGCCGTCGGGACCAGACACGGCGCCTGACTTCCCCGTCCGGCACCTTGCCGGCAGGCACGGTCAACCGGGCGGATCGTGCAGCCAGCCTCGACCCGTGTCATCTCTGGAGTGCAACTGGGATACGCCCGACTTTTGTGATTCCAGTTCGCCACGCGACGTGTTGTCAAGCCGGGTGCCTCGTTGCCGTGTCCGACTGCCGGGAGAGGTCCGATCTCAGGTTTCAGAGAGGTTTTGCGAGTGTGAGTTCGAGGCCGCCAAACTCCGGAGCTTGTCCGGCCAGGTCCTGTCAGGTCCACCGGGGACTATAAGGATGCCTGTTGTGAAACTCGTCTACTAAAGCCCGCTTTTTTCAACTTATTCCCCATCAAAAGTTGTAAGATGCGATCAGTCCGATTTTCTGGCCCTCCCAGTTGTGAAAATCGTCTCTCAGAGCCCGCCATAGTCTAAGAAGCCCGATTTTATCGGGCTTCTTGCCTTACTATCCTCTCGAAAGGGTCGTTGCTCTTGATAGACCCAAACGTCCAGTGCGGAAGCATCCTGTAGAGGCCTGGAGACTCAGGAGCAGCGCCAAATCGACCCAACGGATAAGTCCGACCAATCCGACCTACGACGGGATCCCCAGCGTCTTCATCTTGCGCCAGAGTGTCGAACGATGCATACCCAACTCGGTGGCCGCTTTCGAGCGGTTGCCGCGGTATCGCTGGAGGGCCTGCACGATAAGGTCTTTTTCGTCAGTAGGAGAACCGTTGGCGCCGCCGAGCGATTGAGTAGGACCGGCGGTGATATGTGGCGGGAGATGCTCCGGCGTGATCTCGTTCCCGTGGCACATGACGAAAGCGTGCTCGACGGCGTTCTCCAGCTCGCGGACGTTTCCGGGCAGCGGATGACGCCGCAGAAGCGCGAGTGCCTCGGGTGCCACCCGCTCGATCGGCTTGCCGCTCTTCTTGCGGAAAGCGGCGAGGAAGTGGTCGACAAGCATCGGGATGTCCTCCGGCCGCTCGCAGAGCGGGGGAATCGAGATATTGACGACATTGATGCGGTAGTACAGATCCTGGCGAAATGTCCCGCCGGCGATGGCCGACTCGAGATCGGCGTTGGTGGCGGCAATGATGCGGGCATCGGTGTGAAACGTCCGGGTTGAACCAAGCGGTCGGTACTCGCCGTTGTTCAGCACGCGCAGCAGTTTTACCTGCAGGGCAATGTCCATTTCGCTGATTTCGTCGAGCAGCAGCGTGCCGCCGGCGGCCAGCGCGAATTGACCCGCCTTGTCACGTTTGGCGTCGGTGAAGGCGCCCTTCTCGTACCCGAACAGCTCCGACTCCAGCAGCGTGGCCGGCAGAGCACCGCAGTTGATCCGTATATACGGTCCGTAACGACGCGGGCTCAGGTTGTGGATCACCTGGGCGAACAGCTCCTTGCCACTTCCGCTGGGGCCCTGAATCAGGACGTTGCATTCGGCGGCGGCGATATCGGGCAGCAAACCAATCAACTCGTGCATGCGGCGGTTTACGCTGACGATGCTCTCGAGCGTGTGCTTCTGCTCGAGGCTTTTGCGGAGGTGTTCGATTTCGGATATATCGCGGAAGAACTCGACGGCGCCGATGAGATGTCCGTCGTCATCCTTGAGCATCGTGGTCGTGATCTGGATTGGCACCTCGCGGTTGTCGCGGGTAATGATCGTCACGCGGGCGTTCTGGACCGGGTCGCGCGTCTTAAGGGTATCTTTGAGGGCGCATTGCCGGTGACAGATTTCGGTACGGAAGATATCGAAACAGTGCTTGCCGATCGCTTCACTTCGGGAAAAGCCGGTAATGCGTTCGGCCGACTGGTTGAACGAGGTGATCACGCAGTTGCGGTCAACGGTAAAGACCCCGTCGTTGATGCTGTTGAATATCAGTCGACTGAGTTTCGCTTCCATAACGGGTACCCGCTCGACTACTTCCGTTCTTCTATATCCAATATGGGCCATATATGCCATAATGCAACACCAATCCATCGTCCGCGCGCCCGGTCCGGCCGGGACCCGGCGTCAATCACCGGGCCGGCAAACGATCGAGCAGCGTCCAGTTGTCCGGTTGCAGGTTGAGTTTGTCGACAATCATTTCTGCCCGGCTGTTGAGGCGGAGCTGGTCCGGCCGGTCGGGGCCGACCAGAATGACCGGACAGATAAACGATTCGGCAAACTCTTCGATCGGTCTCCGTCCGAACGACACATCCCTTCGCACATAGCCAAGGACGAGCACCTGGAATTCACGCACGACCAGGCACCGGTGGAGTTCGACCCACTCGGCATCCTCACACAGGCGAAAGCCGACATCGAGGTAATCGCCGGCACGCTGATCGTAGTAGAAGCGCAGTTCCTTTTCGCGCTCGATCGCGAGCCGGGCCCGGTCGGTGTCGGAAAGCAGGTCGGCGAGGTTATCCTCCGGGTCATACGGATCGTTCAGGAAGTGAAAGACGTTCAGTTGAATTTCGTGCAGGCGCGACAGGCGCAGGGCGAAGTCGAACGCCCAGTCGCCCTGATCGGAATAGTGGGCGCAGAAGCCCACCGCGTTAAGGGTTGGAGTGGCCATAACCACCTCCCGAGAAGGAGTTTAAACAAGCATTGATCTTCGTTATCATCGAGAGCCCTCAGGAGCGGTGCGGGCCGCGGCCTGCATCGCTTCCTTCAAGTAGTAGTCCGAATAGACGGCGCCGATTGGATTGTTCGCGAGTGACTTGTCCTTGACGAACAGCGTTGTCACCGGGGCATCGCTGAGGCGTACAAAAAGGCAGTCGGCTCCCACGCACAGCCCCGCCATGACGTTGATATCCGTTTCGATTCGATTCAACGCCTCGGCCTGACCGGCCGGATTGCAGGCCACGTCGTATGTCGCCGAACGGACCGGGGCGGACGCCGGCGGAGAAAGAGTATCCGACATGACTCTGCCGCCGATCTTGCAGCACACCGGATACACCTCGAAATACCGCCGAAGCACGCGGACAAGAATCTCGACCGGCTCCTCCAGTTCGATACAGTACGCCAGCCCGATTCGGCGATAGCGCATTTCGAGACAGAAGTAGATCAGCTCGGAGAGACGGCAGAGCGTTCTTTCGTGCTCGAAGGAAACATCAAACGCCGCTTCCATCATGCCACCGGATGAGCGTTCGACTGCGAGGGGCGGTCGGGCCTGACGGAACAGGTCACATCGTTTGCCGTTCAGACAGACCCGATCCCGGCAGGCGAGGCAATCGATATTCCTGATGGGGCTATCGTAATCCTGTGCCGGCTGTGTCGGTGTCAGGTCGGAGTCATCGTTGTCCGCCGGTTCCAGTCCAAAACCGGGCGACAGGGCGCCGCTGCCGAGGGCCGCGATGAGTTCATCTACCGAGCCAACGACATTGTCGATCGTCTCCACATGTCGGGCAGCGAGGAAATCGCGCTCTTCTCTGTTGATTCCGCCACAGATCAGAGTATCGACCCGGTTGTCGGCAAGTACCTTGGCCAGATCGAGCAAGCTGCGGCCGGCCAGCTCGATTGTGGTAACGGCCCCGGCGCCGCTGCGGCGGACGGCAACTATCAGCACAGCGTCGGCGCAGGTCGACCGGGGAGCCACCCGGTCACCCAGTAATGTTATTCCATATCGCATTCCACAACTCTCCACGCGAACACTTTTGCAACTACCGTGCCGAACTGGTTTGCGCGGCGGCGGTCGCATATCCGGGAGCTTGCGCGGCCCGGTGCGAACCGGTAAGAAAGGCGCGAAAAATCGATCAAGACGATGGTACACTTCGAATTGCGGTGAACAGAGGGGATTGGTGAGGAAGAGAAAAGAGGAGCGTATCCGTCAGTTGTCCTGGTGTCGCATTGTGTCGCGACGTGCGACGGTCTGTTGCAACACCTGCGACAATCCATCAGTGGTCGATCCCGCAGAGTGCGAATGCACATCGAGGCGATGGCGGGCGGTTCAGAGTCGCATGCGAACCGATCACATCATACGGTAACGCCATGTACCGTAAACGAAACCGATAACCGCCGGAGGCCCTCCGGCCGGCCGGCGCGGAGGGTTGGTTTGGGCGCCCGCTTGCGGTTTGGTACGGGCTTTGCATTCAGCCCTTGAAAACGCCAACAGAACAGGAACGAGAGCATGGATGGTTCAGTGAATTCGGCAAAACCGGTCGCGACCGAAGCGGCACCGGCGCACAGGTACCCCTATTACATTGAAAACCCGGTGACCGAGAATCGGGTAGAGCGGTTTCTCGAGGCGTTTGCGGCGATTCTCCGCTACAGCGACTACAAGCCGCTGCTGGACTCCTACTGCACCTCGAGCGCGAAATGCAACCGGTGTGCGGTCGCCTGTCCGGTTTTTCTGGCGACCGGCAATCCGCGCGATATTCCCTGCTATCGCACGAATCTCCTGCTCGATACCTACAAGCGGTATTTCACGATCGGCGGCTGGCTGAAGTCGCGGTTCACCAACGCATTCGAACTCACCGATGAGATCATCGACGACATGCTCGACGGCTTCTACCGCTGCACGGCCTGTCGCCGGTGCACGCGGGAGTGTCCGATGGGAGTCGATCACGGTCTGATTACGCGGCTCGGCCGGTATATCCTGAGTTTGATCGGTATCGTGCCGAAAGCACTGCAAGTGAGCGTGCGCGAGCAGCTCGAGGGTGACACCCACAATACCTCGAAGGTCCCCAAACCGGCCCTGCTCAACACGCTGGAGTTCCTGTCTGAGGAGATGGAAGAGAATCTCGGCGTGACACTGGAGTTTCCGGTCGATCAGCCCAATCGGGATTTCGTGTTTTTCTGTGCTGTCAGCGACTACCTGATGGAGCCGGACACGCTGATGGGCAACGCCGCGGTGCTCTATGCGGCGGGCGACTGGGACAAGTGGACGATCGGGACCGGCAACTACGACGGGATCAACTACGGCCTGTTCTACAGCGACTGGCATCTC
>CAYPYM010000212.1:0-6006 GCA_964414435.1 uncultured Ignavibacteriales bacterium
CATCGGCGTCGGGTCGGGTAGCGAGCCGGCCGTCGGCTCGATGACCGGCCCGCCACAGCGCACCTGATGATCGCGAATCCTCTCTCAGGAAAGGGTATGTCATCGCTTTTCTCCACCCACCCGCCGGCGGAGAAGCGGATCGAACGGCTCAGGGAACTTGCCCAGCAGTCGATCTACAGAGGTTATGCTAATTCCAAGTAGTACCGGCGAACCAACCGACGACCCCTTGCCTCCCCGCTTTAAAGGGGGGAGTCGATGAACGGTCATGTCTATTTCGAGATTGCAGCCATCCTGGTGCTGGTGCTCGCCAACGGCTTCTTTGCGCTGTCCGAGTTTTCGGTCATCGCTTCCCGTCGAAGCCGGCTCCAGCAGAAAATCGCCGAGGGCAAACGGGGCGCCGCCGCCGCCGAAAAACTGCGCGAGCAGCCCGACCGCTTCCTCGCCACGATTCAGGTCGGCATCACGCTCTTCGGCACGATCGCCGGGGTGTTCGGCGGCGCCACGATCGTCACGCCGCTCCACCAGTTGCTGTTGGAAGTGCCGATCGACGCGGTGCAGCACGCCGCCCGGCCGGCCGCGGTGGCGATTGTCGCGATCGGCATCACGATTACGTCGGTCATCCTCGGCGAACTGGTCCCCAAATACATCGCGCTGTCCAACCCGGAGCGATTCGCGCGCTATGTCGCTCCCCCGATCACCCTTTTTATCCGCCTGACGTGGTTCTTTTCGGCGGTTCTTTCGAGCGTATCGAATTTCATCCTGCGCCTGCTCGGGATCCATCGCACCCAGGGCGATCCCGGCGTGACCGAGGACGAGATCAACCTGATGATTTTCGAGGGGAAGCAGCACGGCATTTTCGATGAGACCGAGGAAAAACTGATCAAGTCGGTGTTTGATTTTGCCGATTCGACCGTCCGCCGCGCGATGACGCCGCGCATGGATGTCGTCGCGCTGCCGGTGACGGCCGAGGCCAACGAGGTGATCGAAACCGTTATCCGCGAGGGATACAGCAAGTACCCGATTTACGAGGGCAATATCGACAAGATCGTCGGGGTCCTCTACACCCGCGACCTCGTCCATCAGAAGCTCAACCCGAAGCTGATCATCCTCAAGGATCTCATGCGCAAGCCGGCGTTTGTCCCCGACTCGATGCCGCTCTCGACCCTGCTGCGCGATTTCCAGCGCAAGAAACACCAGTTCGCGGTGGTGCTCGACGATTTTGGCGGAACGGCCGGGATTGTCACGCTCGAGGATGTCCTCGAGGAACTGGTCGGCGAGATTCAGGATGAGGACGATCGCGAAGAAGCCCCGCTGGTGCGTCACAGCGATACGGTCGCCTATGCCGACGGTTCGGTGTGGCCGGGAGCGGTCAACGAGCTGATGGACTCACGGCTGCCCGAGGATCGGGCCGAAACCCTGGCCGGACTGGTAATCGACCATCTCGGGCGCTTGCCTTCCAAGGACGATACCGTTATCATTGCCGACATGAAAATCACAATCCTTACACTGGTGGAGAATCGGCTGACCCGGTTGAAGCTCGAGCGAATTGCCCGGCAGACGGTCTGAGTCTCAACCCCGGCACCTCTGATGAAACAGATCCTGACCGCTCCGCTGCGGTGGATGCGGCGGCTCTACGACTGGGTCCTCTCCTGGAGCGAGTCGAAACATGCGCTGACCGCCCTCTTCCTTCTCGCGCTGGCCGAAGCGTCGTTTTTCCCCATTCCCCCCGACGCCCTCCTGATTGCCCTGTGCATGGGGGCCTACCGCAAGTGGACTAAATTCGCCCTGATCTGCTCGCTCGGCTCGATCGTCGGCGGGGTGCTGGGATATTTCATCGGCCACTACGCCTATTCGCTCGTCGGCGAGAAGCTCATCGCGATCACGGCGTCGCTCTCGGGCACGCACCCGGATGAACTCCTGCGCCAGGCGCAGTACTGGTTCAACGAAAAGGAAGTATACGGCATGAAGGTCGGTGCCTGGGCGGTCGGTATCGCCGGTTTTACGCCCATCCCCTACAAGGTCTTCACGATCGCCTCGGGCTTTTTCGAAATGCCGCTCGGCGTGTTTATCATCGCCTCGGCCATCAGCCGCTCG
The DNA here is from genome assembly GCA_964414435.1 of uncultured Ignavibacteriales bacterium. Lineage (GTDB taxonomy): Bacteria > Zixibacteria > MSB-5A5 > GN15 > FEB-12 > JAGNLV01. The sequence goes on from CAYPYM010000212.1 coordinate 2,095, forward strand.
CTACGCTTTTTCGTGGTGGCGGGTATCATCGGCATGCTCTACAAAAGGCACGGCGACCGCATCCGGCTGTTCATCGACCGCTACTTCAACACCCTCGCTATCGCCTTCGTAGTCTTGCTCTTGCTGGGATTCTGGGCGATCAGCCTGCTGAAGGGGCACTGAACCGCCGCCTCGGCCGTTCCGGCTAATTCAACGAAGCATTTGCCAGCCGACCCGGATTTACCCATATTGCCCCGTATGATGTAAGAGGGGCGGAGCCGGAGCGAACCGCACCGCCCGATGTAGAATAGCCATGCACAACCACGCCCACTCCCATACCGGCCCGGCCTCGCACGGATCGGGCAAGCGCCTGCTCTGGACAATGGTCTTCAACGTGGGGATCACCGCGGCCGAGTTTGTCGGTGGTTTGCTGTCCGGGTATCTGGCCCTGCTCGCCGATGCGATTCACAACCTCTCCGATGTCGCCTCGCTCGGGCTGGCCTGGCTCGGGGCGCGTGGTTCGGAGCTGCCGCCGACCAAGCGCTCGACCTACGGCCACGGCCGGATCGAGGTCATGACGGCATTTGCCTCGGCGGTGGCGCTGGTGGTGATCGCGATCTTTATCCTGATCGAAGCGTACGACCGCCTGATCCACCCGCAGCCGATCCATGATCCCGTTCTCTTCCTGACTGTCGCGGCGATCGGCCTGATCGGCAATCTCGTATCGATCTGGCTGCTCCATTCCGAGAAGGGCAAATCGCTCAACATGAAGACGGCGTTTCTGCACATGTTCTACGACGCCGTCTCATCGCTGGCGGTCCTAATCGGCGGCGTGGTCATGCTGCTGACCGGGTGGTATCTGCTCGATGTGATCCTGTCGAGCCTGATCGCCGTCATGATCGTGTACTCGTCGTGGCTGGTTATCCGGGAGGCCGTGCTGATTCTGCTCGAGGCCGTTCCGCCGGGGATCGAATTCGATGCGGTCGCCAAAGCGATTCTCGGCGTGCCGAGAGTGTGCGATGTCCACGACCTGCACATCTGGTCGCTGTCGTCCAAGGAGATTGCTCTTTCCTGCCACGTCGCGCTCGAGGATGCCGATCTCGGCAGCGCCCAGACCGTGATCGAGGAGATCAATACGATGCTGCACGAGCGGTTCGCCATCGGCCACGCGACCATACAGATTGAAACCGGTGAATGCGCCCGGGGCGACGACGTCCTCTGCCGCCCGAACGACATTACATAGGAGCCCGAAGTGTCCAAACAACTGGTCGAACTCGAAGTCAAGGACCTGTCGTTCAACGGCAAGTCGGTCGCGCTCAACGACGGCAAGGTGGTTTTCCTCAACGCCGGGCTGCCGGGCGAAACGGTGCTGGCCGAGATTACCCGTTCCAAGCCGCGTTTCGACAATGGCGTCGTGGTCGATATCGTCAAGAAATCCGACCAGCGGATACCGGCCCGGTGTTCCCATTTCGGCCTCTGCGGCGGCTGCACCTGGCAGGATCTCGACTACCGGCAGCAGGTCACCTACAAGCGTAAGCAGGTGGTCGACTGCCTCGAACGACTCGGCAACCTCAAAGAGGTTACGGTTCACGACATGATCGGTTCTTCCGAGTTGTTCAATTATCGCAACAAGATGGAGTTTTCGTTTCATGTCCGGCCCGACGGCGACTTCACGCTCGGGCTGCACGAGCGGGGAAGGTTCGACGAGATTTTCGACCTCGAGCACTGCTACCTCCAGTCCGACCTGGCCAACCGCATCGTGTACTGGATTCGCGATTTCGTTCGGGAAGAAAGGATCCCCGTCTACGATGTGCGCAATCACACCGGATTCATGCGGTTTCTCGTAATCCGGATGGGGAAACGAACGGGCCAGGTGATGGTCAATATCGTCACCAACTACGGCGAAATCCCCCAGCGGCAGAAGCTGATCAAGCAGATGCGCGCGAACCTCCCGGAGATCACGACCCTCGTTCACAACCAGAACGGCCAGAAGTCGAATATTGCCACCGGCGAGAAAGAGCGGGTGCTCTACGGCCTCGGCTATATCGAGGAGCGTTTGTTCGACAGCCACTTCCGTATCCGCGCCAACTCCTTTTTCCAGACCAACACGATCCAGGCCGAGACACTCTATCGGGCCTGTTTTGAGATGCTCGAGCCGTCGGCCGGCGACCGCGTTCTCGATCTCTACTGCGGGACCGGTTCGATCGGCGTGCTGCTGGCGCCGCACGTGCAGTCGGTGGTTGGCGTCGAACTGGTCGAGGCGGCGGTCAAGTCGGCGCACGAGAACGCCGCACTCAACAATGTCACCAATGCCACCTTTTTCCACGGCGATGTCAAAGACTTCTTGAAGTCGCGCGAGGGGTCGGATGACCGGTTCGAGACGGTCGTGATCGATCCCCCCCGGGCCGGCCTGCACCCCAAGGCGTTACGCCGGCTGCTCCGTCTGGAAGCTCCCAAAATCCTCTATATTTCCTGCAATCCGTCCACCTTCGCCCGCGATGCCCGGCTGATTGTCGATGCCGGCTACGCCCTGCCGGAGATCAAGCCGGTGGACATGTTCCCCCACACCATGCACATCGAAGTCGCCGGGGTATTTTACCGAAACCCGGGTGTATAAGGGGCGACCCGTTCCCCCATACCGAGAGCTTGCTCCCGGATTTTAATTTGGCTACATTGCCGGGTAAATATGGAGGCAATTTGATGATTCGGCATCTTGTTACCGCGCTCATAATGTCTGCCGTGCTGACGGCGTTCGGGACTCAGGCCCGCGCCGCCGGCGACGAATCCTCGCTCGACAAACTGTGCGACGAAATTCTCGAGTCGATCCAGTCGTTTTATCCGGTCCAGTCGACCTCGATGGGCATCCACTCGTACGACCATCGCTTCACCGACTACTCGTCCGGTTCGGTCCATGACATGATCAAGAAGCTGACCGACTACGAGAAGCGGCTCTACAAATACCGGAGTACGAACCTTTCCAGCGATCAACGGGTCAAGTACGAACTGATCAAGTCAAATGTCGACATCACCTTGCACGACCTCAAGCGAATCGAATGGTACCGGCATCTGCCCGGCCTGTATGTCGACGAGGCGGTCAACGGCCTCTATTTCCTGCTGCTGTCGCACCACGCTCCGCTCTCGGAACGGGTGGTCACAATAGTCGCGCGGATGAAGGCCGTCCCCGATCTTTTCGCCACCGCCCGCAAGAACCTCCGCAGGCCGCCCAAAATCTGGGTCGAGGCGGCCCACGAGCAGCTGACCACCGGTATCGACTTCTATCAGCAGGCCGCCGCCGAGCTGATGCGTCAATTCCCCGACCGCGCCGATGAAATCCTGAAGGCCTCGACGGCGGCGCGCGAAGCGATGACCTCGTTCGACACCTGGCTCGCGACGATTCCGACCGGCGGCGACACCGATTTTGCGATCGGCAAAGACGCGTTCGACTATAAACTCAAGCACGAATACCTGCTCGACTACGACTCCGATTCGCTTCTGACGCTCGGTGAAACGCTGTTCGCCGACGCCGACTCGGTCTATCGCGACTACAAGGCGTATGTCGAGGCCGATCACCAGAACGGGCAGGACGCGGTGTTTATGCCGTCGTGCTTCTCCAAGAACGACATCCTCGACTACTACAACTGGGAAGTCGGCGAGGTCAAGCAGTTCCTGGCCGACAACGACATCGTCACGATCCCCGATGATATCGCACCGGTGAAGGTGGTCGAAACGCCGCCGTTCCTGCGCAGCGTTATCGCCGGAATCGCCTACGAACCGGCCGGCCCGTTCGACTCGGTGCAGGAAGCGCTGTTTTATGTGCGGCCCATTCCCGACGATCTCGACTCGGCCCAACTGGCCGCCCGCTTCCGCTATATCCACCGCCGAGGCTTCAAAGGCTCGGTCGTGCACGAAGCATATCCGGGCCATCACCTCCAG
>CAYPYM010000213.1:0-6001 GCA_964414435.1 uncultured Ignavibacteriales bacterium
CATCGCCGCCCCCGCCTTGTCGGCCGCCTCGATCGCCTGTTCATCGCCCTTCGAGCCGCCCGGCTGGATAATCGCGGTCACACCGGCGTCGGTGCCGACCTCAACCCCGTCGGGCATCGGGTAAAACGCATCCGACGCCATCACCGAGCCTTTCGCCCGGTCGCCGGCCCGCTTCACGGCCATAAAGCCGGAATCGACCCGCGAGGTCTGCCCCATACCGATCCCGACCGTCGCCGTGCCTTTCGCCAGCACGATCGCGTTCGACTTGGTATGTTTGACCACTTTCCACGCGAACAGCAGCGCTTTCAGCTCTTCTTCGGTAGGCGCGCGCTTCGTTACGACCTGCAGCGCATTCGGATCGGTCTCGATATCGTCGGTATCCTGCACCAGCAGCCCGCCGCGGATAAACTTGTTGGTGAACTGCCCCGTTGGCCAGCCGTCGGCAATCTCGGCCAGCGTGAGGATCCGCCGCGTTTTCTTTTTCTTGAGCAGCTTGAACGCGTCCTCGGTGAACGACGGCGCGATCATGCACTCGACAAACGGCGTCTCGTGGAGCAGTTTCGCGCATTCCATGTCGACCTCGCGATTCAGCCCGATAATCGAACCGAACGCCGAAAGCGGGTCGCTCTCGTAGGCCTCCTTGTACGCCTCGGCAATCGTCGCGCCGGTCGCTGCCCCGCACGGATTGGCGTGCTTGAGCACGCAGGCGAACGGCTCCTTGAAATCGAGAAGCATGTCGAGACAGGCGTCGAGATCGCCGTAGTTGTTGTACGAAAGCTCCTTGCCGGCCAGCACCTGCGCCTTGAGCAGGCTCGGGCCGGTGTAGCCGTCGGCCGCGTACAGCGCCGCCTGCTGATGCGGGTTCTCGCCATAGCGCAGTGATGTCCGGAAACTGTACGATGGATTCAACGTGGCGGGGAAACGCTCGGCCCCTTCTGACCCGGACTTTTCCGTACCGGCCGCAAAATACGCCGCGATCGCCGTGTCATAACGCGAGGTCAGCGCAAACGCCTTGGCCGCACAACGGCGGCGGAACGCAAACGACGTCGCACCGTCGTTGCTCTTGAGTTCGTTCAGCAATTCGGCGTAATCACCCGGATCGGTCACGACCGTCACGGCGCTGTGGTTCTTCGAAGCCGAACGGACCATCGACGGTCCGCCGATATCGATATTTTCGATCACCTCGTCATCCTTCACGCCCGGCTTCGCCACCGTCTGCTCGAACGGATAGAGATTGACGACCACCAGATCGATCGTCTTGTACTCCTGCTGGCGCATCGTCTCCATGTCGTCGTCTTCTTCGCGACGGGCCAGCAGCCCGGCGTGGATCGCCGGATGGAGCGTCTTGACCCGCCCGCCCAGACTCTCGGGCGAGCCGGTGAACGCCGACACCGACACCGGGTGCGCCCCGGCCCTCCGGAGCGCCTTGAGTGTCCCCCCGGTCGACAGGATTTCGACCCCCATCTCCTCCAGTGCGGCGGCGAGCTTCTCGATTCCGGACTTGTCCGAGACCGAGATGAGCGCCCGCTTTATCTTAACCAGGTCTTCCATCGTACCTTCCCCAGTTTGAAATTCCTCTCTCCGCCTCGCGGCGACCGGCTACTTGCCGGTCAGGAGGCGCTGCGCTTCGCGATAGCGCTTCGCCGAGGCATCGATCACCTCGTCCGGAAGTTTCGGTGCCGGCGGCTTTTTGTTCCAGTCGAGCGTGTCAAGGTAATCGCGGATCGGCTGTTTGTCAAACGACGGCTGACTCTTGCCGACCTCGTATTGATCGACCGGCCAGAACCGGCTCGAATCGGGCGAAAGCACCTCGTCGATAAGAATAAAGCGCCCGTCCTTGAACCCGAACTCGAACTTCGTGTCGGCGATAATGATCCCCTTGGTCCGGGCGTAATCGGCCGCCTTGGTGTAGATCGCCAGCGATTTGTCGCGGCACAGCTCGGCCGTTTCCTTACCGATCACGGTGATCAGCTCGTCGTAGCTGATATTGGCGTCGTGACCGTCGTCGTTCTTGGTCGACGGCGTGAAGATCGACTGCGGAAGCTGCTGCGATTCCTGAAGGTCGGCCGGGAATTCGAACCCGTGGACGACATTCGAGCCCTTGGCCCGCGCCGCCTTGAGTTCTTTCCACATCGAGCCGGAAATATAGCCGCGCACGATACACTCGGCGTCGATCCGGTCGGCCTTGGCCACGATCATCGACCGTCCTTCGAGCTGATCGCGGTATTTCCGCAGCGGCTCGGGGTATTCATCGACACTCGCCGTCACCAGATGGTTGTCGACCACGTCCTTGAGAAATTCGAACCAGAACAGCGACATGCCGGTGAGGACCTTCCCTTTGCCGGGGATACCGTTCGGCATGACGACGTCGAACGCCGAAATGCGGTCGCTGGCGACAAACAACAGCGTGTCGCCGAGATCGTAAATGTCGCGGACTTTGCCGCGGCGCATGAGGGGATATTCCTTGATGTCGGTCTGGAGCACTACGTTTTCCATGTTAACTCCGATATTCTCCTTTGATCAATTTGTCCAATACACGGGCGTACCAGCGGTGTTCCTGTTCGAGGATGCGGGCCGCGAGACTCTCCGGGGTGTCGTTCGGCTCGACCGGCACCCGCACTTTCTGAAGCACCCGGCCGTGATCGTAGATTTCGTCGACCAGGTGGATCGTCAGCCCCGATTCCTTTTCTCCGGCGGCGATCACCGCCTCGTGCACATGGTGGCCGTACATCCCCTTGCCGCCGTATTTTGGAAGCAGTCCCGGATGGATGTTTACGATCCGGCCATGATATTCCTGAACCACACTTTTCGGCAGGAGTTTCAAGTATCCGGCCAGCGCGATGTATTCGATGCGATGTTCATGCAATTGCTCGAGCAGATCACCCGCCGCCGCTTCGGGCCTCTCGTAATTCTTCATCTTGAAAACGAACGTCGGGATCGACTCGCGCCGCGCCCGCTCCAGCCCGAACGCGTTGCGCATATTCGATACGACCAGCACGACCTTCCCGGCCAGGATCCCGGCCTTGGTGGCGTCGATAAGCGCCTGGAGATTCGACCCGCCTCCGCTGACAAACACCGCTATTCTCGCCGGCTCTGCTTCCATGACACCTACCCCTTCAGCTTTCGTTCAACCAGTTTGCGTAACACGGCGGCATCGGCGCGATTGTCCGTCGCCCGCATCGCCTGCCCCATAAAGAACCCGATCAGGGCCGCTTTCCCGTCGCGGTATTCGGCCACCTGGGCCGGATGTGCCTCGATAACGTGATCCACCAGCGGAGCCAGCGTCGCTTCGTCCGAGACCAGTCCAACCCCGCTCGCGACGATCAGTTCGTCGAGCGCTCTCTTGCCGATCTCGGGATGATCGAGCAGCGCCCGGGCCGCGGTCAGCGAAATCACGCCCCGCTCGACCCGGTCGAGCAGTCCGGCGACCGACCACGGCGGAACCTCGCATTCGGCGATACTTCGCCCCAATTCTCTCAACCGACCGAGCAGATCCGTCAGGATGAAATTCGCGACCGCCTGTCCGTTCGGGAAGGCCGCCACCGTGGCCTCATAATAATCAGCGAGCGCCCGCTCCGAAACGATGATCTCGGCGTCGTACTCACGAATCCCGTATTGCTCCACCAGCCGTTGCCGCCGCGCCGACGGCATCTCCGGCAACCCGGCCGCGAGTTCGGCCAGCTTATCCTCCGAGAGTATCACCGGCGGAAGGTCCGGTTCGGGGAAATAGCGGTAGTCGGGCGAGTCTTCCTTGGTGCGCATCGGCTCGGCCACCCGGCGGTGTTCATCCCAAAGCAGGGTCGCCTGGGTCACTTTCTCGCCGCGTTCGAGCAGTGCGATCTGGCGGTCGATCTCGAATTGCAGCGCCCGCTCGACCGCCTTGAACGAGTTCATGTTTTTGATTTCCGTCCGCGTGCCGAACGCATCCTCGCCCGCGCGGCGCACCGACACATTCGCATCACAGCGCAACTGCCCCTTCTCCATGTCGGCCTCGGACACCCCGGCGTATTGAAGCATCTGTTTAAGTGCACTTAGATAGGCATGAGCGTCTTGGGGAGTTGCAATATCCGGTTCTGTCACGATCTCGATCAACGGCAGGCCGCACCGGTTGAGATCGAGCCGGCTGATGTCGTCCGCGGCGCCTTCGTGCAGCAGCTTGCCGGCGTCCTCCTCGAGATGAATCCGCCTCAGCCGCACCGCCCGAATGCCCTGTCCAACCTGGAACGTGACCTGCCCCCCGTCGGCCAGCGGACGGTCGTACTGCGTGATCTGGTAGCCCTTGGGGAGATCGGGATAGAAGTAGTTCTTGCGGGCGAAGACCGACTGCCGGTTGACCTGCCCGCCCAGCGCGATCGCCGCTTTCGCCCCCAGTTCGACCGCTGTTTGGTTCGTCACCGGCAGCGCCCCCGGAAGGCCGAGACAGACCGGACAGGTGCGCGTATTGGGCGCTTCGCCGAACCCGGCCGCGCAGCCGCAGAACATCTTCGATTCGGTTTTCAACTGGGCGTGGACTTCCAGTCCGATCACCGGCTCATAGCCGCTTGGGTTGGCCACCTCGTTATCCCTCAACGAATTGATCCCCCTCTGCGGGGGATCGAGACCGCGCGAAAGCAACTCACGTCGCCTATCACGCATAACAACCGAAGGGTGAGAATATATGAGATCGGAGGCGAATGTCAAACCCTATCGGGGCGGGCGCCGTCACAACCGAGACCGGTCAGGTCTGCGGTCTGTCGACCTCGGCAAGGAACGCGCTCAGGTCCTCGCGGAACCGGTCGGGCGCCTCGAGATTGAGCATATGCCCGACCCCTTCGTAGATCTTGACCCGGCTGTCCGGAATGCGCACGCCTAACTCGTGCGCGAGCGGCACAAACACCCGGTCCTTCTCCCCCGCCAGGATCAGGGTCGGCACCCTGATTTCGTGCACCCGGTCGAGATCGATTCCCGGCGACGGATACTTCCCCCGCCGCTTGTCCATCCACGGCGCGCCGGAGTGTTCGCGCATCATCGTCTCCAGAAGGTCGCGGGCCGCGCGCTGGTCCTCACGGAAATACCCGAGCGATCCTTCCATCCACCGTTTGCGGGCCGCCTCCAATCCCTTCTCGCGGGCGAGCTGATCGATTACGCTGATCTTCTTCCCGATATGCCACCCGGCCGCGCCGGTGCTCACGAGGGTCAGCGATTTCAGGCGCTCCTGATATTTCAGCGCGAAACCGATCCCGGTCGAGCCTCCCATCGACAGCCCGATCAGGTGGAAGCGTTTGATCCCGAGCGTGTCGATCAGCCCGAGCAGGTCGGCGACCCGGTCGGCCCGGCTGTAGCCGGTCGAGGGAGCGTCGGACTTGCCGTGCCCGCGCGCATCGACCGTGAGCACGTGGTAGGACTTCCCGCCGGTTCGACTCGACAGGTATTTCGCATCGGCCGCCCACTGGCGACGATCCAGCGTGAACCCGTGGAGGAAGATCAACGGTGCGGCGTCGCCCGCCTCTCCCTTATCGGGCGGAAGGAATTCATCGTAGTAGAGGCGAAACTCGCCGAGGTCGGCATACGGCATCGATCATGGCCTTTCGTATTTGTTACGGGAAGATAGGAGAAATGCGGGGCGGAGCAAGTGTTGAGAGTGATCCGGCGTCAACACACCTTGTTCCGAGAGCAAATTACTGGCAGGGTGCGTCACCCTGAGCGGAGTCGAAGGGTGACGGCAACGGTCATGGTTCGACTCCGCTCACCATGACGTCAAGAATAGAGGGCGCTTGACCTACCTCAACCCCTCCAGCGTCGCCGCCATCTGAAGCAGCAGCAACTCATTCCCCCGATCGGCCATGAACTGCACCCCCACCGGACGGCCGTCCGATGTCTTCCCGAACGGCACCGAAATCGCCGGAATCCCCCCCAACGACGCCTCTACGGTATACACATCCGACAAGTACATCGCCAGCGGGTCCCCGACCCGCTCCCCGATCTTGAACGCACCGGTCGGCGTGGTCGGCGTGATCAGCAG
>CAYPYM010000214.1:0-5989 GCA_964414435.1 uncultured Ignavibacteriales bacterium
GCGTTCTTCATCGGAGTAGGCGTATTGCTCGGTCTTGCCGTGACGCAGCCGATAGAGCGGCGGCTGAGCGATATAGACATGGCCGGCCTCGATGAGATCCTTCATGTGGCGGAACAGGAAGGTCAGAATCAGGGTGCGGATATGGGCGCCGTCGATATCAGCATCGGTCATGACGATCACTTTGTGGTAGCGAACCTTGCTGACATCAAACTCCTCGCCGACGCCGCAGCCGAGCGCGGTGATGATCGAGCGGATTTCGTTATTCGAGAGGATCTTGTCGATCCGCGCCTTCTCGACATTGAGGATCTTACCGCGCAGCGGGAGGATCGCCTGGAAGCGACGGTCGCGTCCCTGCTTGGCCGATCCGCCCGCCGAGTCGCCCTCCACGATGTAGAGTTCGCACGACTCGGGATCACGCAGTGAGCAGTCGGCGAGTTTGCCGGGCATCGAAGCGGAGTCGAGCGCGCTCTTGCGGCGGGTCAGCTCCTTCGCCTTGCGGGCCGCCTCGCGGGCGGTCGCGGCCTGCACGATCTTCTCGACGATCTTCTTGGCAACCGACGGGTTCTCCTCGAAGAACGCGCCGAGATATTCGTTGGCGACCTGTTCGACGATGCCCTTGACCTCACCGTTGCCGAGCTTGGTCTTAGTCTGGCCCTCGAATTGAGGATCGCGCACCCGGACCGAAATGACGGCGGTGAGACCCTCGCGGGAATCGTCACCGACCAGGCCGAGGCCGTTCGATTTAACGAGGTTGTTCTTGTAGGCGTAGTTGTTGATCGTGCGCGTAAGCGCGGTGCGGAACCCGGTCAGGTGCGTGCCGCCCTCGATCGTGTTGATGTTGTTGACGTACGAATAGACCGACTCGCTGTAGCCGTCGTTGTACTGGATCGCCGCCTCGACCTCGACATCATCCTTGGTGTTCTGGAAGTGGATCGGCTTGCGGAAGAGCGCGGTCTTGCTCTCGTTGAGATACTCGACAAACGACGACAGCCCGCCCTTGGCGATGAAGTCGACCTTCTTGTCGTCGACGCGATGATCGATGAGGGTGATCTTGAGCCCCTGGTTCAGGAAAGCCAGCTCGCGCAGGCGCGAGGCGATGATATCGAACTTGAATTTGACCTGAGAGAAGATCTCGGGGTCGGCCTTGAACCAGGTCTTGGTGCCGCTCTTTTTCCCTTTACCGTTCTTCTTCACCGGACCGAGCGGCTTGCCTTTCTGGTATTCCTGCCGATAGGTGTCGCCGTCGCGAATAACCTCCACCGAGCATTCCTCGGAGAGCGCGTTGACCACCGAGACGCCGACACCGTGCAGACCGCCGGAGACCTTGTATGAGTCGTGATCGAATTTCCCGCCGGCGTGGAGGGTGGTCATGACCACCTGGAGGGCCGAGACTTTCTGTTCGGGGTGGATCTCGACCGGAATGCCGCGGCCGTTGTCGGTGACGGTAATCGATTCGTCGGTGCCGATCTCGACGAGGATCGTGTCGCAGTAACCGCCCATGGCCTCGTCGACAGAGTTGTCGACAACCTCGTAGACCATGTGGTGGAGACCGCGCTGGCCGGTGTCGCCGATGTACATGGAGGGACGACGGCGGACCGCCTCGAGTCCCTGGAGGACCTTGATGGTGGTGGCGTTATAGGTATGGCCGTTGGCCTTGGGGTCGGCCGCTTTGTCCTTCGTCTTGTTGATCTGATCTGCCTTGGTCGCCATTATCTATCGTGTTCCTTTCTCGCCGCGGACCAGCCGGATCTGCGTCACGACACGGCCGTACGGCCGGGCGTGGATGCCGTCGAGGATCGAGTCGATCTGCATGGCCAGCTCCTGCCGCCAGGCATCGCCGGGCACCGCGACATAGAGTATTCCATCTTCGAATCGTATCGCCCGTGCGACTTTGGCCACCTGTTCGCCGACAATCTCGGGCCAGTGCTGCACGGTCATCCAGCCGTGATAGCGGCGGGTGAGACCGAGCGAGGCGATGAGATTTTCGACCACGCCCGCGATCGGTTTCGGGGCGTTGCGGGGGCGATTTCCACCCCGGCGGGGGCTGTCGTAACGGTGATACATACACTCCTTATCGTAGAGTGGAAAGATACAAAAACCGGGGTGTAATTGCAAGTAAAAAACACGTTTCAAGCTATTATCAAACAATGGCTTACGGGGAACTTTCGGCAGCTCAAATCAAGCCGTCGGCATCTCCCCGATCGCATGGTCGGACGGGGTTCGGGAGGGGCCGTTCGGGGCAAAATGAGGGCGGGAAACTATCGTCTCCCGCCCCGTCAGTTGGCGGTTAGTTAGAGGGGGTCGGCCCAACCATGCACCGCACCCCGGGAAGGGACTGCTGCGTGCGGACCGGCTACGGGCCACATAAGTTTTTACGAGATCTGCCCCGTGCTGTTGCGCCGTGCGGCTCGAGCGCAGAAGCTGCTGCTGCGTTCACATAAAAATCGGGAGGCTGTCTGCCTCCCGACCTGTCCAATGCTACCTGGACTGTACGCATAGCGGTCCGGCCGCGGACGACGCTCGCTCTATCGCGGCACGGGCCTGGAGGGGTATCTGTTTATCGAGCGCTGATATCGCCCGAGCCGCTGACCCGTTTGCTCACGTGGGCGGGGTTGCCGTAGTAGGCGATATCGCCGCTGCCCGACACCCGGCCGTTGAAATCTCCGGTGGCATGAACGCGGACATCGCCCGAGCCGCTCACCCGCACCGTGGCGTTTTCGGCGATGAGCCGATGGGCGTCGACATCCCCCGAGCCCGACACGACGACATCGACATCGGTCGCGTGACCATCGATATCGACGTCACCGGAACCGGTCACGGTAACATTGAGTTCGCCGACCTCTCCCGAGATGGTAGCGTCGCCGGACCCCGAGATATCGTACTCGAACGAATCTCCCTTGAGATTCTCGATAATGAAATCGCCCGATCCGCTGGCGTCGACCGACTGCAGTTCCGGGACGGTGATTTCGATCTTGCACCCCTTGCGCGAGCTGTAGGACTCGTCGCAGTAGAGGCGCAGGGTCTTCCCCTTGACCTCGGTCTTGGCGAGATCGATGAGGTTGTCGTCGAACGTGATGGTGACTCTCTGCGTGTTCCCTACCGTAATGTGAACGTCAAAAGCCCCCGTCGAGCGAATCTTGTTGAACTCTGGTACGTCGCGGACCTGGGTGACCATGTCGCCCGAGCCTTTGATTTCCGCGCCGCCGTTGATCAGCCGCCGCATGAAGCCGTCGGCCCGGGCGGGAGCGAAAAACCCGGCGATCAAGACGAGCGCGAGGCCCGCCGTGAGAATAGCTTTCATCGTGCAATACCCTCCATAAGTCTAACGGTTGGTTGATTCTGTTCGTCAGTACGAGGGCGCGGGCGGTGAAGTTGCAGAGAAAATCAGATCGGGTCGGGGAGCGCAGGGGCGCCGGGAATCGACACCCCTGCGGGCAAAATCCGAATCGTACCTTACGAGTGCGGCTCGTAGGTCACGTGTTCCATCGGGCGAAGCTTTGTCCGGCGGGGGTGCTTGTTCGACGGAATGAAAAAGTCGCGGCCCTCCGGGCGGCGCATCCGGATCGTGTAATCCTGGCAGGCGCGGCAGCGGCGGATCTTGCCGAGGGCGTCTTTGCGAATCCGGCGGCGCTTCTTGTGGTTGGGGGCGTAGATCGGCTGGCCGACAATTTCGTGACCCTTGGTGGCGTCTTCCTCGTCGTGGAAGCGGACCCCCTCGATCACCTCGTTGGTCTCGTTGTCATAAAGGGTGGCGCCGGGGCATTCGATAAACGTGTGTTCGTCCGATTCGATATCATCGACGAAGAGGTGGGACGTATCGATGGCGTTGGGATTGCAGTTGATGCAGATCCAGACACCTTTCTGGCGAAGCAGTTCTCGCCCGCAGTTGATGCATTTCCTGCGGTCATTCGGTTCGTCCATAGCGTTCCTGCCTTTTTAAGCAATCGGGATATTCCGAGTTTGTTATGTCTGTTGTTTCACTTGAGAACTATGCAGGAGGTGTGCCGGGCGGCCGGACGGAATGGCAGCTGGTTGGGGGACGGTCGATTAAAAAAGGCCGCCGGGACTCCGGCGGCCGTGATAGTCATCAAAATAAGGGCGGCGGTCCAACAGGTGTGGCGCCTATCCTTTGAACAACAACAGCAGTGAGCAGCCGGTCAGGGTGATCGGCAGCAGGAACATGAACGGGTACGGCGACACGAAGGAGCCGATCAGGGCGAGGCCCACACCGGGAACCAGCAGGTACTTCACCGCCGCGAACGTGATCTTGATAATCTTGGAAATAATATATATGGCGAGCACGCCTCCGACCAGATACGCGGCGTACAGCCCGTTCTGGCCGAAATGCTCCAGCACCCAGGCCTGACCGGCGCGGAAACTGTCCACGTATTGTTCGGGATGTCCGAAAAACCGGTCACCAAGGGTGCGGGCGTGGGTCAGCAGCTCACCATTCGTCATGGCTCTCTTCTTCTTCCTCGAGCGGTTCGATAGTCAGCGACGATTCTCCGACCTGCGTCAGGCCGAGCATCCGCTGGGTGAGAAAGTTCTTCGAAGTAATCCACTGGTGGGAGAGCTGGAGAATTTCGGACTGGTCGACATCGGCCTCCCAGTCGAGCACCAACTGGTCGATACTCTTGTCCTCAACCACCAGATCATCCATCGTAAGCACGAACTTAACTCTCATACACCCTGTCCTGGCTTAGAGATTCACTTTGCTTCCGAACCGACATTTTGCAAGCCGGATGCCGGGGGCGCGGCGAGTCTCCTGAGGCATGGTCAGGATGCTGGGGGACAAGAGATTAGGCGGCGGATTGTGCCGGGAATGCACAGCCGGGAAAGATTTTCCGAAGGGCTGGCGGGGGGTGAAAAGAGGGGGGTTCCCCCCAATCTGTGGGCTAATAAAAGGCCCGACGGCCGCTTAGGGCCGTCGAGCCGTTCGTGTCACGGAGAGTTTGAGTTTCCATTTGAAACGGGCAGCCGGCTCGCACGGTGTCGCCGGCCCGACGAGTCCCTGGATGATGGTCGGGCGTGTGCGGGGCTCTCAGCCCGGATGAGTATCCGGCCCGGGATCAGTCCCTGATCCGTCGTCCGGACGATTCCGATCAGCATGAGGCCGTCCGTTTCGGCTTCGCGGTAGTGGATCTCGTCAATTTCTCCGCTTGCGCAGATGTGACGTCCGACTGTCGCCGCCGCGGCAGACCGGACCGGTTATCCCATACGCATCTCCTCCTTGGCTAGTAGGTTCACCCTCTAACAACGAAGGGCAAGGGGGTGGGGATGGGAGTAACTACATCAGTTGACGCACCACGGCGCCAAAGAGTGAGGGATTGGGGAATCTCAGTGATGATGAATCGGCAGTGTAAGAGTGGCGGCCCTTACATGCTCAACATAAAACGTGGACCGGTGCCTGTCAAGGGGAAAATACAGGCACCGGTCCACCCGGGATAAATCGCGTTAGAACCTATGGTCGACATATTCAGCCCACTATCGGGAGCTGCTGTCAGGGACAGGCGGGCAGCGGCGCCCCCCCGTTGAACAGGTATGCGACCAGCGCCGTCAGGTCGGCCACGCTCACCCCACCGCCGTCAAAATCGGCCTCCCCCGCGCACGGCAGCGGTACCTGATAATCGAACAGGAACGCCACCAGCCGGGTGATATCGGCGATATTCGGTTCCCCGCTGCCGTTGCCGCTGTAATCGACATCACCCTGCGTCCCGATACAGCACGGGAGGCCGGAGTCGTAGACGCGAATGGTATATGTGGCCGAGAGCACCTCGGGATACGGCGCTACGGCGTCGCGGGCGCGGAATTTCACATAGTAGAACCGGGGAATCGGCGTGCCCCCCTGAATCCGGTTCGGCACGAAGGTCAACAGACCGGCGCCGTTGCCGGAATCAACAAACTGCATGTTGAGAGCCAGGGTGTCCGCACCGGAGAGCGCGGCGCCGACGCGATCTACAGCGTGGGCATCTGCGGGTCGCTGACGGAC
>CAYPYM010000215.1:0-5979 GCA_964414435.1 uncultured Ignavibacteriales bacterium
CGGCCGGATCGTGTTCAATGACAACTCCGGAGTGACGTCGGCGCCGGCGGAAGGCACGGTCGTGCGTTTCGTGGCCACGGCGGAGGATTCGCTTTCGCCGGTGGATACGTTTACGTTCAGTGTGCCGCCGTACCAGGTGATAACCACCGGCACGCAGACGGCGATCGTCTATATCAAATACAAACTGTACAACCGGGGCGGGAATACCATCAACGACTTCTACGTGTCGTTATGGGCCGACCCCGACCTGGGTGGACCGTCCGACGATCTGGTCGGTTGCGACACAAGCCTGGATATCTTCTACTGTTACAACGGCACCAATGCCGATGCGCAGTATGGCGCGTCGCCGCCGGCGATCGGATTCAAACTGATCGACGGCCCGGTGGTGCCGGGGACGTACGAGGATACTGCCGTCTTCGACGGACACGTGATGCCGGGATATCGCAATGTCCGGATGTCGGGGTTCTCGCTGTACGTCAACGGCACCGATCCCGACGGCGCCGTGCAGTCCTACTACTACATGCAGGGTCTGACCAATTCCGGTCAGCTCTGGCCGAACGGCACGCATTTCGCCGTTCCCGGCGACCCGGTGGCCGGCACCGGCGATCTTGATATGTACCCGGCCGATCGCCGTATGATGGGGTCGTTCGGCCCGTTCGATTTCCTGCCGGGTGACAGCCAATACGTGTTGATCAAGATGGCGATCGGGAGCGGTTCCAACCGTCTTGAATCGATCACCAGGCTTTTCACGGCGCTACAGACACCGCCGCCGCCCCAGTCGGCGTTCCTGCTGAAAGCCGTTCCGGATCCGTTCCACACCTACTGGCTGAACGCGTTCAACCCTCTGTCGGCCTCGGTGGTGTTCGGCTATTCCGCGGCGGGCGATCCGGGTGTTCCGATCGACTGGTCGAGCGTCGCTTTCGCCGGCCTGCCGGCGCCCGACTCGACGAAGATTCTGGCGTCGTATCCCGGATTCACCGGCGAAGTCCTGCAGTATTTCTTCAACCCGCACGATCTGCTGACCTCGCTGGGCACGGTGTGGGATATGACGAGTTATCCGGTGTCGGTTACCGGCTCCTACAATTCCGAGGGGAGTTTCACAACGAGTGGCGACATTCCCGTGCAGGGACATCGCAGCGGCGATGTCAATCTCGACGGCGACGTGAATGTCGGCGATGTCACCGCCCTGGTCGGCATCCTCTTCCGGGGTGAGCCGCTGCCGGATCCGCCGGAGATTGCCGATGTCGACGGTCTCTGTGGGTTTAATATCAGCGACCTGACCTATCTCGTGGCGAATATGTTCGCCGGCGGAGACGAACCGAAGCACTGCACGCAATAGACGCGAACTCAGCCATAAATCAGAGAGGGCCTGCCACCAGTCAATCGGGCGCAGGCCCTTCTTTTGCGCCACTGTTGCTGCTGAGAGAACGCAAATCGGCGGGCCGCGACCGGATGGCGACGGGGACCGATCCGGCCATCCGATATTCGCTTTTGTGTCGCGGCGCAATCAGCTATGTTGCATCAATCGAACGGTAAGCAGGAGTTGACACAGCGTGCGATTGAACCAGGCCATAGTGCGAACGCCCGGGCGGAGCCTGATCGACGGCCTCACCTCGCAGAGACTCGGCGCACCGGACTACGCTCTCGCCTGTCGGCAGCATGAGGCGTACATCGAAACCTTGCGCCGGTGCGGCCTGAACGTTACCGTGCTTCCGGCCGAGGAGTCTTACCCTGATTCGGTGTTTGTCGAGGACACCGCCCTGCTCGTTCCTCGGGCGGCTATCATTACCCGGCCGGGAGCGAAATCCAGGCGCGGCGAGACCAAATCGATTAGGATTGCGCTCGAGAGACATTTCGACGATGTCGCCGCGATCGAAGCGCCGGGGACGGTCGACGCCGGCGATATCATGATGGTCGGATCGGAATTCTATATCGGTTTGTCCGGCCGCACCAACCCTGAAGGCGCGGCGCAGATGATCGAACTGCTTTTGGCGCGTGGATTTATCTGTGAGACCGTCCCGCTCGCGGAGTCGCTTCATTTGAAGTCATCGGTGGCGTACCTCGAAAACAACGTGCTCGTGATCGGCGGAGAAATGAAGGGACGTCCGGAGTTCGACCGTTTCGACCAGATCGAAGTCCCGGCCGGCGACGACTACGCCGCCAACTGCCTCTGGATCAACGACCGGGTGCTGGTCGCGGCCGGCTTCCCCGGAGTCCGCGACTCTATCCGGGCACGGGGATACGACGTGATCGAACTGGATGTGTCGGAGTTTCGCAAAGTCGACGGCGGGTTGAGCTGTCTGTCGTTGCGGTATTAGGAGGCTCGTGCTCATGGGTTTTGTGACGATAGAGAAGCGCGATACTGTCGCGGTGGCGACGATGCAGCGCGGCAAAGTCAACGCCTTCGAATCGGCGGCGGTCGACGACATGGCCGTCTCGTTCGAGAAACTGGCACGGGACGATTCGGTCGGCGCGGTGGTACTGACCGGAAACGGCAAGTTCTTCTCGTTCGGCTTCGATGTCCCCGAGTTGCTCACCTACGATCGCGAGACACTGCACGACTATCTCACCCGGTTCACTCAGCTCATGACGATGCTGTACCTCTTCCCCCGTCCGCTGGTTGCGGCGATCAACGGACATACCACGGCGGGCGGCTGTATGCTTGCCACCATCGCCGACTACCGGGTGATGGCGGCCGAAGGCGCACGGATCTCGCTCAACGAAATCAACATCGGGGTGCCGGTCTTTGCCGGCCCAACCGCGATCCTGGCCGCCGTGGTCGGCCGTCGCAACGCCGAGGTGGTCCTCAATATCGGCCGGATGTACACCCCCAACGAAGCCCTTACGATCGGGCTGGTCGATACGCTGGTACCGGCCGACTCGGTGCTCGAAACGGCGGTGCGGGTGGCGGCCGAATACGCGGAGCGCAATCGCGCGGCGTTCGCGCAGACCAAGCGGCTGCTGCGGGAACCGGTCGCGGCCGGTTACGCGCCGCTGGAAACCAAAAGTATCGACGAGTTTGTCGAGATCTGGTTCTCCGAACAGACTCAGGCGCAGCTTCGGACTGTTGAGATCCGCAAGTAACGGGCGACCTCGCGACACCGGCACGCAGTTTCGGCGTCGCGCCTGAAATCGCACTTCCCGAAAACATTTCCCGAACGATCCACGTACTAAGGGGAGCATTGCATCCCCTGCCCGGTGCGGGCGTCAACGTGGTGAGGTTTTCGTATGCAAATTCGCAATTACTCCGTCGTGGCTCTGATCTCCCTGACCCTGATTCCCCTTGAATTGACCTGGACCCGCATATTTTCGGCCGAGTTTTTCTATGCCTTCGCCTTTCTCGTCCTGTCGCTCGCGATTCTCGGTCTCGGCCTCGGCGCGCTGGCGCTTCGCCTGATCGAGCGGCTGAACAACCCACGTCGCCTTGGCCTGTATCTCGCCCTGGCCGGTCTCTGCGCCCTGGCGGGACCGATTGTCGTATTCAAGCTCGGGATGGACTTCTCGCTTGTCTTTGCGAGTTGGGCGATGCGGGGAAAACTGGTGCTGACCGTGCTGCTGCTGATGTCGGCCTACTTCTTCGGCGGCCTGGCGCTGGCGACAGTGTTCAAGCGGAACAACCGGCAGATCCCGCGGCTCTATATGGCCGACCTGCTCGGCGCGGGGGCGGGCGTGGTGATCGCGATTCTCGCCATGGACAAGTTCGGCACGCCCGAGGCGACTATCCTCATCGCCTTGCCGATCCTGCTGGCATCGCTGGTCGTCTCGGCCGGATTTACGCGGCTGGTGCCGATCGCGATCGGCGTATCGGTGTTCATCCTCCAGCCCAAAGCGGCCGGACTGCTCGAAATGCCGCGCGAGGAGCGGGCGCCGGTGATCTACAAACACTGGGATGCCATGGCGAAACTGAAACTCTACGACTACGGTCCCGACGCACGCGGCATCAATATCGACAATGTCGCCAATTCGCCGGTGTATCATTTCGATGGCAACTGGGACGACGCGAAACCGGGCGAGACCGAGTGGAGTATCAACGTTTCCTACCTGATCCGGCAGTTCGATTCGTGCACATTCCTTTCGCTCGGCTCGGGGGGTGGCAGCGATGTGCTGCAGGCGCTGGTCGAGGGCGCCACCGAGGTGCACGCCGCCGAAATCAACCGGCATATCAACGACATGATGATGCACGGCGACCCCGATGGCTACCTGCCGTCAGCGCCGGATACCGCAATGGTGGACTCGACCGGCGCACCCGACACAACCGGCCCGGCCATCGTGACCCTTCCCGAGTTCTCGGGGCGCATCTACGAGGATCCCCGCGTGACCGTGGCCACGGAGGATGCCCGCGCTTATGTGCGGCGATTCCATAACAAGTTCGATGTCATCTACTCGCTCAGCTCCAACACCTGGGCCGCGCTCTCTTCGGGGGCGTTCGCACTCGCGGAGAACTACCTGTTCACGACCGAAGCGTTCGAAGATTACTGGACGGCGCTCTCCGATTCCGGTTTCCTCATGATGGAGCACCAGGTGTATATGCCGAGACTCGTCTCGGAGGTGAAGGATGCGCTGGGTGCTCGCGGCGTGGAAAATCCCGGCGATCATTTCGCGGTCTATGATCTGCCGAAAATGCACCGTAACATCGTGCTGATATCGAAAAGGCCGCTGACCGATTCACTCCGGTACTACGCGCTCGGAGCGCTGACACCGGAGAAATTCGACCGGATCCACCTGCTCTATCCCCCGGCGAACGACTCACTGGCCGACAACCTGATCAATCGAATCGTCACCAACGGCTGGCGGGCCGAGGCCGACTCGGCCGTGGTCGATATTTCGCCGGTCACCGATGATCGTCCGTTCGTGGCGCAGCTCGGCCTCTGGCGCAACCTGGGCGGCGAAAAACTCGACAAGGTCAGCCCGTACGCCGAATTCTACGGCTTCCCGCTTTCGCGACTGATAATCATCATAATTCTCGCGGTGGTGGTGGTGCTGATTCTGCCGCTCAATCTCCTTCCGTATCTGAAGAAAGGTCCGCGACTGCGAACGGCGCCGTGGCTGTACTTCTTCTGTATCGGGGTGGCGTTCATGGCAGTCGAAACGGTGCTGATACAGAAGTACGGGCTGCTGATCGGGCCGTCGCTCTACAGCATCGTGACGATCCTGCTGACGCTGCTGGTGGCGTCGGGGATCGGCAGTCGGTTCGCGCGCGTGATCGGCGATACGACCGCGTTTGTCATGATCGTGATCTGGTTGCTGCTGGATGCTTTCGTGTTCCGGCATGTCATGTACGCCGCCGGCGGGCTCGGTCTGTTCCCACGGATGGCGATCACCGCCGCACTGTTGTTCCCGCTCGGCTTCTTCATGGGAATGCCATTCCCCAAGGGTGCACTCAGGGTGGGCGAGTTGATCGACTGGGGCTTTGCGGTCAACGGAGCGGCATCGGTGCTCGGCTCGATCCTGGTGCTGCTGGTTGCGTTTGCGTGGGGCTTCACGACGGCGCTGACGCTGGCCGCGGTGACGTATTTCGCGGCGTTCCTGCTGATGCGGGCGAAACGGGCGTGGGTTTAGGGCGCGAGGTGCGGCCAACACTACTTCGTTGAATCGGCGCGGGCGGCTTTGGGGGCGCAACACGGACGTAGCGGCTTGCCGTTCTCGTCGAGAACAACCGGTGTCGAATCGATCACCGTCGCTTCCGTCGGTTCCATCACGTCAGTAGCCTCCCTGGCCCCCGCCTCTTCTTCCAGCCCGGTCATCTCCATAGTTTTCCCCGATGCCGTCTCATGGCAGCACTCGGCGGTCACGGCGCCCGAGTCGGAGTAGTGGATCTTCGGGCTGACATATGGAATCCCGAGCGACATCCCGCGCAGAATGAAGATCACGCCGAGCGCCACCGCACCGATCGGCACCAGACGCCGAAGGCCGCGGCGCACACCGGTCCCCACCAGTTGTCCCATCAGCGACATGACAAACATAACCGGGAATGTCCCC
>CAYPYM010000216.1:0-5957 GCA_964414435.1 uncultured Ignavibacteriales bacterium
TCGGGTCGGGCGTTGCAGACCCGACCGGCCCGCAGCTCCGCCCCACCCGCGCCAAAGAAAGACACCCGAAGGGTGCGCGCCAGAGAAGAGCACCCGAGGGGTGTGTGGCAGAGCAAAACACCCCAAGGGTGTGGGGCACAAAATCGAGTTAGCGCCTGTTCCACATGGGTCGTATCTCTTATATCCGAGGATGCGCCACCGGAGACGGGGAGCTCCCGACGCCCTCATTGCGAAAGGAGTTTGTCATGACCACAGCCATCGCCACAGAAGAGATAAGGGTCGGGCAGGTAGCGGTCCGCTTCCTGCTCGAGGGGCAGGCGTCCGGCGGCTCGGTCGCCGTATTTGAATTCGATGTTCCCGCCGGCGCGAAAGTCCCCGCCGCCCACAGCCACGACGGCTACGAGGAGACGATCTACGGCCTCGACGGCGTGCTGACCTGGACCGTCAACGGCGAAAAAACCGATGTCGGCCCGGGGCAGGTGCTCTGCATTCCGCGCGGCGCGGTCCACCGGTTCGACAACATCTACCCCGAGGACACCCGCATGCTCGCGATCGTTTCGCCCGGTATCCTCGGCCCCGATTATTTCCGCGACTGCGCCGAAATCATCAACGCCGCCAAGGGCGGCCCGCCCGATCTCGCCGCGCTCGGCGCCGTCATGCGCAAGCACGGCCTGACCCCGGCGCCGTAGCCGCCCCGTGCAGGGCGCACTGACAAGACAAGTTTGTCGGTGGCACAACGCATCGGTACTCGCCGGAGAGAGACACCCGAAGGGTGCGCCGGAGCGAAACAGCCGGAGGGTGTTATGGCGCCAGTTCGGTCAGCGCCTCGCCGGTCGCCGGGTCGAACGGCACCGAGTGATGCTCATGCACGACCCGCCAGACATCGTCGAACTTGCGAAACCCGAGCGTCGCGCGCACCCACATGTCGACCGAGAGCCCGTCGGTCAGCGTGCCGCTCACCCGGTAGAGAAAATGAGAGAACGCCGCGGCGGTGTCGGCGACAATCCGGAGGTCCCGGATCTCGTAGCCGATTGGTCCCTCGTACGCCCCCATCCAGCCCGTCACCTGCTCCCGTTCGGTTTCGATGCCGATAAACTGCAGCGGCGGAAGGGCGTTGTACACGACCACGTCATCGGCCGATGATTCGATCGCGGCCGAACGGTCCTTGTCGCGGATCGCCTTTATCCGGGCGTCGATTATCGCCCGTACCTGCGTCTCATTCTTGGTCATCGGATCACCTCCGAAAAGTTGCCCCGCTCCGCGGCGGGCAGATGCTCATCCTTCTTCGTACGCTTTTTTTAACGCGGCGATATCGAGCTTCACCATCCCCATCAGCGCCTGCATCATCCGGTTGTTGCGCTCCTGGTCCCCCTTCGCCATCAGCTCGCCGAACATTTTCGGCACGATCTGCCAGGCCAGCCCGTATTTGTCCTTCAGCCAGCCGCACTGAATTTCCGTGCCGCCCGCGGTGAGCGCGTTCCAGTAGCGGTCGATTTCCTCCTGCGTCTCGCAGTGGATCATGAACGAGATCGCCTCGGTGAAGCTGAAATGAGGACCGCCGTTGAGCGCGATAAAGTGCTGGCCGAACAGCTCGAAATCAACCGTCATGACCGATCCGGCCGGCATCGGAGTCCCCTCGCCATAGCGGGAGATATTGAGAATGCGCGAGTCGTCGAACAAGGCAACATAGAAATTGACCGCCTCCTCGGCGTTGTCATTGAACCACAGAAACGGGGTTACTTTCTGCATGACATACTTCTCCAGCAAAAATGGTTACAGGATATACGCCCATACACCCGATCCGTACGGTCACATCGTGGAGAAAAAACCGGTCCGGTGTGCTACACCTCCTTGTACAGCACCGTGGCCGACGCCTGTGCGGTCGGCAGGATCATGATATCGGCAATCGTCACGTGTGCCGGCCGCCCGGCGATCCAGACCACCGCCTCCGCGACATCGTCGCCCTTCAGCGGCTGATAGCCCTGATAGACCGTTTTGGCCCGCTCGGTGTCGCCCCGGAAGCGGACATCGGAAAATTCGGTTTCGACCAGCCCCGGATCGACGGTCGAGACCCGCACCGGCGTTTCGACCAGGTCGAGCCGCATCCCCTTGGTGAGGGCATCAACTGCATGTTTGGTGGCGCAATAGACATTGCCCCGGGGATAGACCTCGCGTCCGGCGATTGACCCGATATTGACAATGTGCCCCCGGCCCCGCTCAACCATGCCGGGGATAACGGCCCGGCTGACATAAAGCAGCCCCTTGACATTGGTGTCGATCATCTCCTCCCAGTCCTGCAACTTCCCTTCGAACAGGCGGTCCAGCCCGCGCGACAGGCCGGCGTTGTTCACCAGGATATCGATGTCACGCCAGTTCTCCGGCAAGCTTTCGACTGCGGCCGCGACCGCTTTCTGGTCGCGGACATCGAGTTCGACCAGCCGGCAGTCGGCGCCCAGCCCGGCCGCGACTGCCTCAAGCCGGTCGGTCCGGCGGGCGGCAAGGATGAGGCGGCTACCCTGCTCGGCGAATTTGCGGGCGCAGGCGGCGCCGATCCCTGCCGAGGCCCCGGTTATGAATACGATCTTGTTGGCGAGATCTGTCATGTGTGCGGTCTCCTGAATTATGACGGTCCTGCGCCAATGTACGCAATGTGCGGAGAGGCGTCAACGGCCCGGCCGTGACGCAATTCTATTGCCCCGGCGCAAGCGGATATGGCGGCGTTCCCATTCGATTTTGGCCCCCTGTTCAAAAGTAATCCCGACGAACAGCACTATCTTCTTACGTATCAGCACCTTGCGCGAAAACTGCGCGATTTTTGACAGCCGGAGCAGTAGGCAGGCCGGATGCATGGTGTTTCAGCGGGAAAATCGTTAAACCAGGCACCTTTCCCGCCCGATAACATACAAGGTGTAACATCCCTTGCTTTCGGGTGGGTAAACCGTCTCCGAGAGGAAGGGATTCATGAAAGCATCGACAACGAAGAGAAGAGGGATTCCGACCGGGCTGCCCAAAAAGACCTACTGGCACCTGTACAGTTTGCAGACGCTGGAGTCGGACAAGTTGGCCCGGATCGTGAACAAAATCCTGAAAAACGAGTACGTATTGATAAAGTGAGAGCCGGAGCCCGCGAGATATTTAGCTTGACTTGCCGGGAACCGCGGGGTAACTTCGTCGCTTACAAAAGAGTATGGTTTTCCTGACCGATTTCCGGCTACTCTGAAATACGTAACAGGAGTTTGCGAGACCCAAAACGATGTGGAAGAAGAAACTTACATTCATGTTCATCCCCACGACGACGGGGATTTCCAGACAGGTCCGCGTACCAATTGCACTTATCTGGGCCGGCGTCGCAGGGGTGCTCATCCTCGTCTTTTCCAGCTTCTTCCTCTCGGCACAGTTCTTCAATGAGCGGGTCGACTCCCGCGAACTCGACCGCCTCCGCTCCGAGAACAAGCAGCTCCAGGATCAGTTCGAGCAAATGCGCTGGAACCTGACCGAGGTCGAGTCGCGCTACGACGATCTGGTCCAGAAAGAAACCGCTATTCGCACCCTGTTTAACCTTCCCGAAATCAACCCCGAAGAACGCCAGCTCGGTGTCGGCGGCCCCGAGGTCGCGCTCGACAAGATGACCGAACCACAGCAGGAAGCGGTGGTAACCGAGCAGCAGGTCGACCGTCTCCTGAACCTCTCCGAGTTCGAACTGGAGAAATACGGCGAGGTCGAGGATGCGCTGGTCGGCCTGAAGACCCGTCTCGACCACACTCCCTCGATTTGGCCCGCCAAGGGCTGGACCTCCCGCGGCTTTGGAATGAAATACGATCCCTTCACCGGGATGAAGCAAATGCACCGCGGAATCGATATCGCCAACCGGGTCGGAACTCCGATCATGGCCTCGGCCGACGGTCGGGTGACGATGGTCGGAAAGAACGGCGGCATGGGGAAAACGGTCGTTATCGACCACGGTTACGGCTTCGTGACCCGCTACGCCCACCTCTCCGAGTACAAGGTCAAGCGGGGGCAGCGGGTGAAGCGGGGCGACCTGATCGCGCTGATGGGCTCCACCGGCTACTCGACCGGCCCCCATTTGCACTACGAGGTGCTCCGGAACGGCAAATCGCTTAATCCGGCCGATTTTATCCTTAACGACAAGTAAGCCATCCGGTTAACCGGAATATGAGACGCCCCGGCCGCCCGCCGGGGCGTTTTTTTGACGATTCCGGTCAAAAAAATGTACCATTTGCGTCTAAATTACCTACCTTATATGTAGACTAAAGAGAGGAACAATATCCATATTGTTATTGTTTCATAGAGAGTAATAACCCACTGGAAAACCGGATGAGCAAAAAGCCACACACACAAGCCGAGCCGATGGTGTCGACTCCCGAAGATCAGGATGAGTTGCGCGTCAAAGAACTCATCCGCGAAATCCGCCGGGGCAACCAGCACGCTTTTACCGAGCTGGTCCGTCGCTATCGCTCCCAGGTCGCCGCCCTCGCCTACAAAATGGTGGGCGATTACGATGAAGCCGCCGATATCACGCAGGACGTGTTCGTAAAAATGTCGCGCAATATCTGGCGCTACGATGAACGCAAGAAATTCTACACGTGGCTCTACCGGATCACGGTAAACGCCTCGATCGATTACATCCGCAAGCACAGTCGCCATCGGCACGAGCCGCTCGACAATTTCGACAATATCCTCGAAAACTCCGACGCCGGCCCGGATACGTCGTATCGCCGTCAAGAAATCGGCGGCTACATTCGGCAGGCGACCCGCTCGCTCAACGACAAGCAGCGTTCGGCGTTCATGTTACGCGATGTCGAGGGGTGCAAAATCGACGATGTCGCCGATATCATGAACATGCCCGAGGCGACTGTCCGCTGGTATCTCCACCGTGCCCGCAGCAAGATCCGCCGCGAACTGACCCGCAAATGCCCTCATCTGCTCCTCCTTTTCGGGATCAAGTAGCCCGACCACGATACCCGATTGCCGACTTATCAAAACCTGACTTTATCAAGATTGTTTTTTGAAAACGTTCTCCAGGTCGTATATTCGGTGAATTTGAGGTTATTGACCAATGCCGAAATCACAGGAAGTCCGTCTCAATATCGAAGGCATGCATTGCGCCGGCTGCGTCGCCACTATCGAGCGGGGCGTTAACTCGCTCGACGGCGTCTCGGCGTGCCGGGTCAACCTGGCCACCCGCTCCGCGGTAGTCGAGTTTGACAGCGGAGCCGCTTCTCCGGAGGAGATCGTGCGTCGCATTGAGGAGCTGGGCTTCGGCGCCCGGGTCGGTCAGCCCGACATCCTGACCTCGAATGCCAAGGAGGAACGGGGCGCGGCCGGTCGTTTTCGCCTGGCTCTTCTCCTGAGTATTCCCCTGATGCTGATAGCGATGACCCCCATGATGTTTGGCGGCCATCTGGCCGGAGCGCTAGTCGATGGTTTGCTCGAGGCGGCACTGGCGGCGCTGATCCTCTTTTTCGCCGGCCACGGTATCCTGGTCGATGCATTCAGGCAGGCGCGACGGCTTCACGCCAACATGAATACCCTGATCGCGATGGGTACGCTCACCGCTTGGTTCTGGAGTGCCTATGCCCTGCTCGCCAACTTCCTCTGGAACAAGGGCGAGTTGCTGTATTTCGATTCGGCCGGCATGATTGTTACTCTCATCCTCCTCGGCCGGTATCTCGAGGCCAAGTCCAAGGGCAAAGCCGGCGAAGCGATTCGGGCGTTGGTCAAACTTCGTCCGAGCAAGACGACCGCAGTCATCAACGACATCGAGATCGAAATAGACGCCGCCACGGCGCAACCGGGAATGCTCCTTCGGGTAAAGCCGGGCGAGCGCATCCCGGCCGACGGTACTGTCACCGATGGCACGCCGGTGGTGGACGAATCGATGCTGACCGGTGAATCGATACCGATCGACAAGAAGGTCGGCGACGAAGTGATCGGCG
>CAYPYM010000217.1:0-4471 GCA_964414435.1 uncultured Ignavibacteriales bacterium
CGCCCGGCCCGCGCGGGCGCCGGCCGCGCCTCGCGCCCGTGGGCGTGGTTCGCGCGCACGCGGCCGGCGGCCGTGGCGGCGCGCCGCACGACGTCGGTGGCCGCCCTCGCGCCCGCGACGCGCGGCCTCGGCTTCACGGGCCGAACGGCACCGGCTGGGGATCGCGCAGCTCAAAGCAGAACACGGCCGTCAGCAGGAGGCGCTGCTCAATCGGCTCAACCGGATGAAAGCGGCCGGGCAGGCGGACAAGATAAAGGGCCACTGGCTGGTCAACATTGTCGAAGCCGAAGTTTCGGCGGGGCAGCTCAATGCGCTGGCCAAACGAAACGATATCGACATGATCTACGCGGTGCCGAAGCTCGAACTGGTCGAACCGACAGACGTCCAGCCCTCGCCGGCCTCGCCCGATACGGTTACCTCGACCCTCAAGACGATTAATGCCGATGACGCCTGGCATGCCGGTTACACCGGCCAGGGGAGAGTGATCTGTTCGTTCGACACCGGTGTCGACGGTCTTCACCCGGCGCTGTACCACAACTGGAAAGGGCTCGACGGCGACTCGGCGGCGGCGTGGTTCGACGAGCAGTACCAGCAGTCTTTCCCCCACTATATCGGCGGCTCAAGCACGTATTACCACGGCACCCACGTGATGGGGATCCTGTGCGGTCACGACGACGCCGCCGGCGATACGGTCGGGGTGGCGCTCGACGCGAAGTGGATTTCGGCGGCCGTGATCGACATCCTCGGGGCGCCGATCCTCGACGCGTTCGAGTGGGCGGCCGATCCCGACGGCGATCCGAACACGATCGCCGATGTCCCTGACGTGATCAATCACTCCTGGGGGGTGAAAGGGGTCGGGTGCGAGAACCTGTTCTTCGACATGATCGACAATCTCGAGGCGCTCGGGATCGTCAATGTCTTCGCGGCCGGCAACGAGGGGACCCAGGGATCGATGACGATCCGCAACCCGGCCAACCGCGCCAACGATTCGCTCGACTGCTTTGCGGTCGGCAACCTGACCACCGCCACCAATCCGCCGACGATCGATGCCAGCTCCTCGCGGGGACCGTCGGATTGCAACGGCGCGATCAAGCCGAACGTCTGCGCGCCGGGCACCACGATTCTCTCGACCGCTCCCAACAACAGCTACACCTACCTGACCGGCACCTCGATGGCGGCTCCCCATGTATCGGGGCTGGTGGCGTTGTTGCGGCAGAAGAACCCGAATGCGACGGTCGACCAGATAAAGAACGCGATCCTGACGACCACCAACAAGCTCGGTCGGACGCTACCGGACAACAGTTACGGCTGGGGGATGATCGACTGCATGGCGGCCCTGAATGCGATCTCGAGCGCGACCCCGGCGCCGGTACTCCGGGTGTATACGTACGATCACAGTACGGTGCTGCCGGGCGCGACGGTGAGCGGTACACTGGTGCTGCAGAATCTCGGCGCGAACGCAAGCAGTGTGGCGGTGACGATTACCGGGGCCGATCCGGCCCTGAGTGTCATCTCCGGCGCAGCGTCGTTCGGTACTATCGTGAAAAACGATACGGTCCGTTCGGCGACGGCGCTTTCGGTGCAGGTCGATGACACCGTGACCGCCGGGCGGCTGCTTTCGGCCGATCTCCAGATCACCGCGAGCGGTTACTCGACCACCGGCAAGCTCTTTTTCGTGGTCGAGCCGGCCTCGGAGCGGCAGCAGTACAATCTCGGCGTAACCGGCAACAAGATTCAGTACACGATTACGAACTACGGCACCTACGGTCTGGCCCTCGGCTCGTTCTTCCCGTTCCACGGGATCGGCCTGATAGTCAATAACTCCGGCTACAACGAGATATACGAGTCGGGCTTTGCGATCGCGACCGGGCCGGCGTATGTTTCCGACGGCCTTCGGAACGGAGCGGGCGAGCCCGACGGCGACTTCGCGGTGTCCCCCGGCGGCAACCTGACCGTAACGACCGGCGGCTCGTACGCTGCCCAGGAGGCGGTCTGCCGCTTCAACGACTCGCGGGCTCAGCAGCCGATCGGAATCGATGTTGAACTCCACACCTATGCGTTTGACTCGGTCGGATACGACGGCTTCATCATCATGCAGTACATTATCAGTAATCCCACCGTGTATGCGATCGGCGGGCTGGAGGTAGGGCAGTATTTCGACTGGGACCCGGTGAGCTTTGCCTCCGACGCCGGCGGCTGGCGGGCGGCCGACAGTGCCTCGTGGGTCGCCTACAATGCCGGCGGGGTGTACTCCGATTACCGCGGTGTCCGGGTGGTCGACGGCACGATCTCGAGCGTCTGGACGGCCGACGCCGTGCTCTCGACCTACTACGGGTCAAGCGACGGGTTCACCGAGAGTGAGAAGTGGGCCGCGCTGACCTCGGGATTTGCGACCGCCAACACCTTCGCTACATCGCAGGTCGATATCACCCAAATGGTCAGTGCTGGACCGTTGTTTCTCAATCCCGGCGATGTCGACACGGTCGCGTTTGCCGTCCTGACCGGGGCCAATCTGACCGAATTCGGCGTGACCTCGACCCGCGCCAAAAACGCCTACGACAACTGGGTGCTCTCCTGCTGTCAGGGGGTGCGAGGAAATGTCGACGGCGACTCGGCCGACGTATGGAGTATCTCCGATGTGACCTACCTCGTCTCATACATGTTCCAGGGCGGGCCGGCGCCGGCTTGTATCGAGGAGGCGAATGTCGACGGCGATCCCAACAACGTGATCAGTATTGCCGATGTGACCTACCTGGTCTCCGCCCTCTTCCAGGGGGGGCCGGCGCCGCTGCCGTGCGGGCAGTTCGCCAAATAGATCGCGCAGTCAATCACCCGAAAACACCGATACCGCCCTGACCCCGGTCAGGGCGGTTATCTTTTGCGCTTCGCCGGGATGAAAACAGATAGCGATAAAGTCGTCGCCGGACAGGGAAGAGAGGTCGAGATCGCCGCGAGCGCGAGACTCCCGTTCCTGACGCCAGTCGGTGCGCTGACCCATCGACTGCGTCAGCCAGACGTCGCCTCCGGGTGCCGGTCGGCCGGCGCCGGCGTCGTAGTAGCGGACCGCACGAATCCCGAGACGCGTCGCTGCCGAGCGGGCAAGCGCCACGCCGTACGGCTCGAACGACATTTCGGCGTAACGCGCCCGCCAGCGCATGAGGGGAAGGCTCTCGGCGACGGATAACCCGGTAAACGAGACGGTCGGTGTACCGGCGGGCATGTGGCGCGTGGTAGCCTTCAGGGTCCGGATGGTCAGAATGTGGATGAGGGTGTCATAAGCGGAGCGGGGGTAACGGTCGGAATTCAGCACGGCACGGTAGTAATCCACCAATCGTTCGCCCGGCCAGGCACGATTGCAGGCACGCGTCCAGTGAAAAATGTATTCGTCGCCGAGACTCTCCAGTTCCGGATTCAGGCGGTGCCGGTCAATGGCGTCTTTGAGCGGCTCGGTGCGTGACTCATAGGGAACCGCAAATTTGTCGGCAATGGTGCAGCGGTCGCGGGTGGCAGCGGCGATGAGCGACGCCATCGAGCCACCCGGGCGGACCGACACGGGGTAGAGGATGTCGGAACAATCGACCGCGGCGCGATCGCGCGCGGCCATGAAGCCGTTTCGTCCGGTTTCCGAAATGAAGCGAATCTCGTCACGGGCGGGATCAAGCGCGAGGGTGTCGATCCATCGCCCGATCGCCGGTTGCTCGCATTCGGGAAGGTGGAGAACCTGTGGAACGCCGGCGATAGATGCCGCCGCGGCGGGCAGCTCCCAGGTTTGCATACCGACCGAGGAAAGCAGGCGCAGGCCGTTACACCTAATCTCGCGCAGAGCGTCCTGAACCGCCCGTACCCATGGGGTCGACCCGCACGGGCGCAACGGCTGTCGGGACAGCAGAATGGCAGCGTAACGTGTGCTCATGACCGAACACAATATGGCCCGGCCGGCTTCGCGAGGCAAGGCCCGTCGGCCGAAATGTGACTATGACACGAGATTGGGCAGATTACACCCCGACGACTCGGTGCAGTCGTTTCGGAAGGACTCGATTATTGAGGAAAAGCGGAACAGCCCGGAATATTCAGCTCCGTCCTAGGCCCTCCACCCGCCGGCCTTGTTCGCCGGCAGATTCTGGAAATCATCGCCCTGCCCCGTAACCGTCGTGGTGAACCGATCGAGCGTGTCCCGTTCGGCCGGTCCGAGGCTGTCCACGAACCGCAGGAACTCGTGCAGGCGTTGTGCCGTAGCCCCCGAAACGCCGTGTTCCACCTGGCCGGCGTCGGTCTCGGCCTGCTCTTCGCTGAGGCCGAGAATGCCGACGAAGAAGCGCACAAGATCGGTGTGGCGGTGAAGGATCTCGACCGCGATCGTTTCCCCGCGCCCGGTGAGTGAGACAGCTCGCCGCGACGCATGACTGAGATACTCCATCTCGGTCAGGCGTTTGACGGTCAGCTTCCCGGCGTTGTCCGCCCGATAGCGGTG
>CAYPYM010000217.1:4481-5919 GCA_964414435.1 uncultured Ignavibacteriales bacterium
TGCCCAGCTCGGCGGCGATATCGCTGATCCGAACGTTGCCCCGTCCCAACTTCCGCTCGAGGCGATAGATGATTTCGATGTAATCCTGTTGGGCTGCTGTGAGCATACAATGGTTTCCTGTGCTATACTTACCTTTAGGTAAAGACCGGGATTACAAAATTGATACGCCGTCCCCGGCCTGACTGTTTGTGCCCGAAAATTCCGCCGGCCACCCCCGTGCAGAAATCCCTTGCCAAGATTGCCCGCGATGCGCCACATTTTGGTATGCACCGCACGTTTACGGTCATTCTGACGATTTTCCTGGCGGCCTCCGGCGGGGCGCTCGGCGCCACGCTCACGGTCGAGCGGGGATCGGATCTCCAGCGGGTGATCAACTATGCCCAGGACGGCGACACGATCCTGATCGGCGCCAAGACGTTCACGGCCAACCCGACCCCCTTCAACGAGCCGCTCTGCGGCAATTGCCAGGAGGAGCAGACGCCGGTCCTGGCGAGCTATGGATTCGTGGTCCGAGACAAGTCACTCACCCTGATCGGGCGCGACCGCGCCGAGACGCGGCTGGAGACCAATGCCGGCTACGGGCTGTATATCGAGAATTGCCCCGCGGTGTATGTCGCCAACCTGACTATTACCGGGGGGCATCGCGATCTCGACGGCAATGCCACCGATGCGGGGATCGTGGTGCGGACCTCGCGGGTGGTGATCGAGAATGTCGATATCCGGGAGAATGTCAACCGTCAGGACAGTGTCGTGGTCGGGATCGGCGGTATTTTCGGGCGCGAGGGGGCCGATCTGACGATTCGCAGCTGTGTGATCGAAAATAACGGCTGGGACGGGGTCGCACTCTATCGCGGGGCGCTCGCGGTCGTGACCGACTGCCTCATCAAAGACGGCCGCGGGGCGGGGATCGGGGTGACCTGGGATGCCGCGTGCCGCGCCTTTCGCAACGAGGTTACCGGGTACTGGAAGGGAATCGGGGCGTTCGGGAGCACCTGGGTGATCGCTCGCAACAATCTCGTGCATGACAATCTCGGCTGGGGTATTGTCGCGACCGGCCAGGCGTACATGGATATTTGCAACAATGTCGTGTACCACAACGGCAACTGCGGCGTGGCGCCGTGGTCGGGCGAGGCGCGCGGGCGGATCATAAACAATATCATCACGCAGAACGGCTGGCGCGACGAGTGGGTCTGTCCCTGTGTCGGCGTGTGGAACTACGGTGACTGGGCGAAATGGGAGTTCCGGCACAACATCGTGTTCGAGAACAAGGCGGGCAATTACGAGGGGATCTGGGACCAGACCGGATTCAACGGCAATCTCGAGGTGTCGCCCGGGTTTACCGGTGACGGCGACTACCATCTCGGACCGGATTCACCCGGTATTCACGGTGGTGACAGCCTGATTTTCAATCTCGATGGCACGGTATCGGATATCGGTC